>CALVPO010000007.1 GCA_944351345.1 uncultured Bacilli bacterium
AGTGGTGGTGTGAGAGGGACAAAATAAAAGGAAAACATAAATACTATGAATTCCAATTATTTTTCTCTACTCGATTAATTTTATAGTACTTTAAACAATTTCATCAAAAAAATAACAATAAATGTATAAAATATGATATTATATATATCAAGGAGAATTGTGGAAAAATATGGAAGTATATGAAAAATTAATAAAACAAATATCAGAAACAAAATATTTAAGTACAGAAAACTCTTATAGATATAGACCAATCATGAGATGCTTTTATAGACACTATGAAAGATTGGAATATTGGTTATATAAAGAAGATGTATATAATGAATTAAAAGACAATGATATATTTAATGATTATACATTAGAAGAATGTGAAAGAGACTTAGAAACTCTAACTGAATGGATGAGTTTATCAAAGATGCAAGATACTAAAAATGCTACATCTATAGAAGAATTTAAAAATAAAAAATTTAGATATCAATTAACTGAATATGCTACCGAAATAGAGAGATTAACAATATCTTTAGAAGAAATGGAAATAAAGACTTCATCACTTGAACCAAAACTATTTGATAGATTAAGAATCTCTATATCAAAATTAGAAAAATTAAGTGATATAAATAATTTTAATGATGAAGAACTTAGTGATTTATGGAACTCTTTAAATGAAGATTTTACCAAATTAAATCAAAATTACCAAGATTTTTTAAAAAAATTTAATGAACCTAAGTCTGAAGAATTATTACAAAGTGTTCTATTTTTAAAGTTTAAAAGCGAAATATTAAAATATTTAAGAGAATTTGTAAGAGGATATCAAAAAAATATATATTATATAAAAAATAGTATTTCTAACATTAACGATGCGTCTATAGAAATATTTTTAGAAAAACTAAATAGTTACTATCAAAAAAAACCAATTTTTAATAAAAACTTTGATTTTAATCATTTAAAAGAAGTAAATTTAGAAAAAATTACAAATATATTTAAGTGGTTTATAGGAACTAGTTCTAATATTAGCGAAGGCGAGAAGTTAATGAATACTACAGATAATATTATAGTTAAAATTACTAAATATGCTAATTCTTTAATAGAACTAAGAGGAAATATGACTAACAGAAAAGAAGAATACAAGCATTTATGTAAATTATTTGATAAATTAAACAATATAGACGAATGTAATAAATATGCATCAGTAGTCTTTGGTATTGAAAATGTAAGACATTTTATAGGAAATTCTAACTTGAATACAGATGCAATTATAAATACTTATGATATACCTCCAATTGAAATACTTTTATCATCTAGAACTAAATCCAGAAAAGAAAAAATCAAAATTGAACCAATTATTGACAAAACAGAAGAAAAAAAACGACTTTTAGAAGAATACAGAAATATGCAAGAACAAAATAAAAAAATATTACTTAATTTAATAAAAGATAAAAAAATATCATTAACAGGTGAAATAAAATTATCTAAAGTTGAAAGAAGATATATTCAAAAATTATTAGCATCTTCCAACAATAAAGAAACTGAATTTGGACTTAGTTATAATGTTATTAAAAAATCTGGTAAATGTAGAATAATAACAGATGATGGTATATTCTTAATGGATGCTAGAGAAATAGAATTTGAGGGGGAATATAAATGAATATTGATACAAACACTAAAGAACTAGAATATTTATTAAATAATTATTGGTGTGTAAAAGAAGCTAATCCCAAAGAATATTTCAATATTAAAAATAATTTAGATTATTATAAAGAATTTATTAGAGATAAATTAGGTAGCAAATTAATTGTAAACGATAGATTTATAAAACTAGAAAAAATACCTGCTATTCCCAAAAATTATATGGGAATTTCAGAATTTGATGATAAATTAGAGTATGTTATTTTATTTATAATATTACTTTTCTTAGAAGATAAGCCAAAATTAGAACAATTTATTTTATCTAATTTAATAGATTTTATTTCTAATACAGCAACTACTCTAGAATTAGATACAATACCTAACTGGAATATTTTACACCACAGAAAATGTCTAGTAACAGTAATAAATCATTTAAAAGATTTAAATATTATTAAAGTAGTAGAAGAAAGTAACTCATTTACAGAGGATACTAAAGCAGAAGCATTATATGAAACAACAGGAATATCTAATTACTATGTAAGAGAATTTAAAAATAATATTTTAGAATATAATAACTTAAATGATTATATAAACGATGAATTTAATGAACAAAACGAAAATATAGGAGATGTTAGACGCTATAGGGTTTACAGACATTTATTGTATTCTCTAGCTTCATATACCGATGATTTAACTGAATATGAAATAGATTATTTAAGAAAATTTAGAAGTAGTATTAATAATGAATTAAGCAAATATATTAAAGGAGAATTAGAATTAACAAAAAATATGGCAATAGTACTATTTGAAGATGAAACAAAAGAAAAATTTGACTTTCCTAATAATAAAGCAATATCAGATATTCTTCTCCTAATAAATAATAATATTTTAAATAAAGTAACAAATAATACATTAATTTTAGACAATAATGAAGTAATAATAATTTCAAAGGAACAATTATATAGAATTATTAAAGAAACAAAAACTGAATATGAAATTTATTTTAGTAAAAATTATCGTGAAATGCCTATTGATAATTTTATAAAAGAAGTAATAGCTTATTTAAAAGAATATGATTTTATAAGAGAAGATGAACTTGGTTACAAAATATATCCTATTGTATCCAAATTAATAGGTTATATTCCTAAAGAAGATAAAGAACAATTAAATTTATTTGGAGGTATAGAAAATGAATAGATTTAGAATAACAAAAATAGGATTACTTAATTTTTGGTTGTACGATGAAGAAGAATATGATTTTTATGGTGGAAAATTAATATTAAGAGGAACAAATGGTAGTGGAAAATCAGTTACTATGCAGTCTTTTATTCCATTAATATTAGATGGTAATAAAAGTCCAGATCGTTTAGACCCTTTTGGATCTAAGGAAAGAAAAATTGAAGACTATATTATTGGAGATTCTGAATCATTTCAAAAAGAAGAAGCTACCTCTTATCTCTATATGGAAACTTATAACAAAGAAGAAAATAAGTATATAACAATAGGTTTAGGATTCAGAGGAAGAAAAGGTAGACCAGTAGAATCCTGGGGATTTTCATTAAAAGATGGAAAAAGAATAGGTAAAGATTTCTTTCTGTATAAAGATCCTGCTAATAAAATTCCTTTATCTAAGAATGAATTAAAATCAAGATTAGGCACAATCAATGAATTCACTGATACAATAAAAGATTATAAATCTATGGTAAATAGATTATTATTTGGATTTCCTAATTTAGATACTTATGATGAATTTATTAAGTTATTATTACAGTTAAGAAGTAATAAATTATCAAAAGACTATAAACCAACTAATTTAGTAAATGTCTTAAATACAGTTCTACAACCCTTAACAGAAAATGATTTAAGACCACTATCAGAGGCTATTGAGCAAATGAATAAAACTAAAGAGCAAGTAGAAACGTTAGAAAAAAATGCTAAAGTTTTAAAAGATTTCTTGAAAATATATAAAAATTATAATGAAATAATATTAATAACAAAAGCTAGAAACTACAAAGAAATAAATATAGAATATAAAAAGTTAGAAGAAACAATATCTAACTTAGAAAAAGAAATAAATATAATTAAAGAAAAATTATCATCCAAAAATACTAGATTTAATAAAATATTAAATGATATTTCTATTAATGAAGAAAATAAAAGACAGTTAGATAATAAAGATTTAAAACAAAAAATAGAATCTCTTACTACCATCAACGAAAATATTAAATCATTAGAAGAAAAAATAAAAAAATTATCTATTAGTATTGATAACAAAGAAGAAGAAAAATTAAAATTAAATACAATAATTAATGAACTTGATAATGATATTTTTAAATTAAAAAAAGAAATAGATGAATCATGTCTAGATTTAAAAAGTTTGTCAGAAGATAGTTATTTTGATGAGATAGTATTTTTTGTTGATGAATTAACCGAAAATATAAATAGTACTAAATCATTTGAAAGTATCTTTATGTCTTTAAGAAATTATTCTACTAAGATTAATATTTTAATAAGTCTTTTAGACGAAGAACAACAAATAATGTTAGAAAGTGAATCTATTAGAGTAGAGTATGAAAAATTATCTAATACTTATAAAGATTTAGAAAAGTTAATTGCTAATCAAGACAAAAACTTAAAAGAAAGTATCATGGCTTGGGAAGAAGATTTTATAAATAAATTAAATAATAATAAGTATCTTAAATTAGATGATATAACTAAAAAACAAATATTTAATTTAATGAATGAATATACACATAGTAATTACGAAAAAGCAAAAGATATATATAATGAGTATGCTAGAGGATTAATAAACAAAAATACAAGAAATATATTAACACTAGAAAATAAAAAGTCTCTAAAACAAACAGAATTATTAAATATAGAAGAAAAGTATAAATTATTAGAACTATCAAATGATATAGAATTACCATCTATTAATGAACAAACAGACAAAATCTTAAAAGAAAATAATATAGAAAACATCCCATTATATAAATGTATTGAATTTAAAAATAATATAGATGATAAAATAAAAAATAACATTGAATCATCTCTATTAGATTTAAATATATTAAATGCCAAAATTATAAACGAAAAAGATTTAGATAAAGTTCTATCACTAAATAAAGAATTATTATATTTAACTAAAACCACAAAAAAGAAAAATAATATTCTTAAATATTTTAATATAAAAATAGATAGTAATTCTAATATTAAAGAAGAGTATATTAAAAGTATATTAGAATGTATTAGTATAGATGAAAATGATATATTAGCAATAGGAATAAATGGATTATCAAAAGTAGATGTAATCAACTCTATTGCCGATCCTGATTATAAACAAAGTTATATTGGATATTTAAAAAGAGTAGAATTAAGAGAAAAAGAATTAAAAAGTCTTGAAAATAAAATACTTGAAATAAAAAAAGAGATATTTACTATAGATAATTTAATAAAAGAAAATAATAATAAAATAGACATAATAAAAATTGAATTAACTAATATACCATCAGATGACATGATAATTAAGATAATTGATAAAATAAAAGAATTAAATATTGAATTAAATTATAATGATAAAAGACAAAAAGAATTAGAAAGTACTATAAATATTATTGACAATAAATTAAAGAAAGTAAAAGAAAAAATAACTCAGAATAAACAAGGTATGTATATACCACTTAATTTATCTTCTTATAAAGAAGTATCTAATATAATTATCAGCATCAAAGAAATTCTTCATAACCTAAGAAACATTCATAATTCTTATTTAAATAAAGTAGATATGAATAAAAATAATCACGAAAGATTAGAAAGTGTTATTGAAGACATAGAATACTTAATAGCAGAAAAAGATGAAAAAGATAAGAGCTTAAAAGTAAATATTACTGCTAGAAATACCATTAATGAATTATTAGAAACTAAAGAATATAAAGATCAAAAAGAAAAATTATTAGAAATTGAAAATAATTTAATAAACTATTATAAAGAGAAAGATAAATTAATAAAAGAAATATCTAGTTTAGAAAAAGATATAGAATATAATAATAATACATTAATTGAATTAACAACAGAAAAAGTATCAAAAGAAAAAAAATTAAACGTTTATAAAGAAATATTTTTAAGAGAATATAAATTAAAGTATGTTTATCATGAAGAAATAATTGATATAGATAAAACTATAAAGCGTATAATTAAAGATGGTAGTTCAAGAAAAGAAATCTCCTTAAATGATGCTTTAAGTAAATTTTACTCATCTTATAATCATTATAGCTTGGAACTAAATGATTATTCACTAAGAAATATAATTCTTTTTGATGATTATGATATAAGCGATGAAAATTTAAGAAAAATATATGAAAATAATACTAGAGCAGATATTAGCACTATGTATCAAGGAATTAAATTAAATTTAATAGAATTATATGACAAATTAGAAAGTGATATCGAAGATAATAAAGATCTTATAAGTAAACAAGATAGACATTTATTCGAAGATATTTTATTAAATACAGTAGGAGAAAAAATAAGAAAAAGAATAGAATCTTCAAATGAATGGGTCCTTAAAATAAATAATATTATGGCTAAAATGCAAGAAAATAGTGCTCTTAGTTTTAAATTAGTATGGAAAAGTATTTCAGCTGATAACGAAGGAGAAATTGACACTAAAGAATTAGTTAGAATATTAAAAATGGATCCTAAACTATTAAAAGAAAGTGATGCTGAAAAATTAACAAATCATTTTAGAAGTAAAATAAAAAAAGCAGAAGAGTTATATCAAGATTCATTTATATCATTTTATAAAATAATAGAAGAAGTATTAGATTATAGAAGTTGGTTTACATTCCAATTATTATATCAAAGAAAAGGAATGAATTTTAAAGAATTAACAGATAAAACTTTTTCTAAATTTAGTGGTGGTGAACGTGCTAAAAGTATGTATATTCCATTATTTGCAAGTGTTTATGCCAAATTAAATTTAGCAAGAAATAATTCCCTTAGAATTATAGCACTAGATGAAGCTTTTGCAGGTGTTGATGAAGATAACATAAGAGAAATGTTTGGTATTTTAAAATATTTAGATATTGACTTCATTATTAATTCACAAGTATTATGGGGAGATTATGACACAATAGACGATCTATCTATTTGTGAATTAATTAGACCTCAAAATTCTTCTGTAGTAACAGTAGAAAGATATCGCTGGAATGGTCAATATAAAGAAATTATCAATAATAGAATTGAATATCAACAGGAGCATAATAATGCATAAATATACAGAATATTTTAAATCAAATAAAGGTTTTGATAGATTCATAGAGAAATTATATAAAAAATACCAGTCACTCTCTAAATTTTCTGGTACTATTAAGTTAAATAATTTATCATTGGAAGAATCTATTAGCTTATCTAGATTATTTGGTATAACTTACAAAGAAAATGATAGTATAGTAATTTCTATTAAAAAATTTATTCAAATTATGAATAATTCTAAATATGAAGACTTTGATATAAATATTTTAATTCAAGAATATTTAAACATAAAATTAATAACTAATAAAGAAAAACAAAATAACTTAAAAAAGCAAGAAGATAATTATTATAAAAGTATTATAAACGATGATTCCCTAGGATGTAATTGGCTAGAAAATACAATATCAAAAAAAAATAAAACATATAAATTAATTCATCAAAGATATAATAAAAACAAAGTAGAATTAAAAAAAGAATTAATTAATATCACTACTTTAATAAATAATTTACCCAAAGAAAAAACCTTATTATCAATCTTTTCCTCAACACTAACAGGTGATCCCCACTATTTAGATTTAGATAATAATCATAGTTCCCTTTTCTTTTATGCATTATCATATGTAGATAAATCTATATATCCAACTACTAGAGAAAATAAAATAAAATTATTATCTAAATATAATATCGAAATAGATAATTTATCTAATTATGTACTTACTTATAATTTACTATCAGATAAAGAATATATTAATAAATTCTCAGAAAATAATGAGTCATTAATATTAAACATTCAAAATATTCTTACAACAAACTATTTTGATACCAAAAGTAAAAAAGTATTTATTTTTGAAAATCCTTCTATTTTAACTGAAATAATTATTAAAAAGATTAATTGTAGTGTTATTATATCAAGTGGATTTCCTAATATAAGTGTTTATTTATTAATTGATAAATTAATAGAGACAGGAAACGTTTTATATTATAATGGCGATTTTGATCCAGAAGGATTGCTAATAGCAGATAAATTACAAAATAAGTATAAAAATAAATTAAAATTATTTTGTTATAAAAAACAAGATTATGAAAATTGTATTTCTAATAATAATATAGATAAAAAAAGATTAAATATACTAGAAAAAATTTATAATAAAGATCTATTAATAATAAAAAAATTATTAATAGATAACAAATTATCAGGGTATCAAGAAAATAATAAAGAAAGAATAATAAATTATATTAATATTTCCAAATAAAGCTATATAATTATTCATATAATTTATTGGTGATTATATGAATAATATAAATATAGCTTTTTTATTAACCATAATAGCAGGATTATCAACTTTAATAGGAACACTACCAATTTTCTTAAAATTAAAACATGAAAATAATATTATATGTGCATCACTTGCATTTGCATCAGGAGTAATGCTTTGTGTATCTATTACTGACCTAATACCAGAATCATTAACTATGCTAAAACATAATTTATCAGCTTTTATAACAATTATATTATCATTTCTATTTACCATAATAGGAATAATTTTTTCCTCATTAATATCTAAAAATATCCCAGAAACAACTAATAATAATCTATATAAAGTAGGAATAATATCTATGTTAGCTATAATAATTCATAACGTACCAGAAGGTATAGCAACTTTCATATCAACAACAAAAAGCATAAACTTAGGCTTATCTTTAACATTAGCAATAGCAATTCATAACATTCCAGAAGGAATATCCATAAGTGTTCCCATATATTATGCAACAAAAAGTAAATTTAAAGCTTTTAGTTATACCTTAGTATCAGCCTTATCAGAACCATTAGGAGCCCTTCTAACATACCTTTTTTATCACCTTTTATCAACGATAATATGTTAGGACTTCTATTTTCCCTAATAGCAGGTATAATGATACAAATATCCCTAACAGAACTATTACCAACATCTCTAAAATATAATCAATCTAAAATTACAAGAAATTTCTTTATAATTGGTATTATATTCATGTTAATAAAAGTTGTATTTTAATATGATAAAACTTTAAAAATAATTTATTTTATGTTAATATATACTAAAATATTTTAGAAAAGAGGCAAATTATGGATAATGAAATACAAGTAATATATTCACTGTTTTTTTATTATTATAAAGCAGGTTTCAATAATGGTAAAGAAGATGCTTTTAATATAATATATGGTAAATTAGACACAACAGATCAAGCATATTATTTAGAAGATAGTTGGGATTCATTAGGTTATCGCGACGGTTACGAATTTTATAAAAATTTATATAACAAATATGGCACTATAATTCCAGTAGATATGATAGTAGGAGAACAAGCATGTGATATTTTACTTGAATCTTATTTTAAAAGAATTGCTGAATATAACCAAAACGCTAATGAACAAATAAGTGCTATAGTATTAGCGCTGTTACCACATCGCCCCAAGGAGCCTCAAAGATGAATCGTTGCAAATAGGTAAATTTAAATAATAAAAAATAACGACGGCTCTTTTAAAACTACTAGTCCTTTATCTGATACCATAAGTAACGATTTAAAAAAAAGAGGAATGAAATTTGTAGGTTCAATTACTATATATTCATATCTCCAAGCTATAGGAATAATTAATGATCATGAATTAAATTGCTTTAAATATAATATTTAATACAAAATAAGAAAATATATGCTAAAATATAACTAAGGAGTGACATTATATTAAGAAAGAGAGGAAAAATGCAAAAATTTATTTATAAATTATATAAGTTTATGTATGGAAGATATGGTATAGATGAATTATATAAAGCTGGACTAGTATTATGTATTATTTTATCTATCATAAATATTTTTATAAATACAAGAATTTTAACCCTAATA
Source organism: uncultured Bacilli bacterium (assembly GCA_944351345.1). GTDB lineage: Bacteria > Bacillota_I > Bacilli_A > RF39 > UBA660 > RUG11198. The sequence goes on from CALVPO010000007.1 coordinate 9,757, forward strand.
GAACTTTTACTAATAGTAATAATTATATATAGAACCTTATCTAAAAATATAACTAAAAGACGACACGAAAATAATATATACTTAAAACAAAAAAGAAAAATAAAAAATAAAATTATATTAATAAAAAGAAAATGGCAAGATCGCAATACTCATATTTATAAAAAATGCCCAAAGTGTAAAAAAGTATTGAGACTTCCCTTAAAAAAAGGAAAACACACATGTAAATGTCCTATTTGTAACAATAAATTTGAAGTAAAATGTAGAAGGGGCGAGAAAATAGAGGTAGAAGTTATAAAAAGAAAAAAATAAAATAACTATCAAGAGTCTTTAAGAGTGTCATAATTAAGCTAAAGTACAATATGCTTAAGTTAATATTATTATACTTTATTTGGAATTTAGATTTTCACATTCAAGAAAAAATAGCTATGCTATTGCATGAAAATAAATCTCAAATATGGTTATAATGTTATTAGCAAAGATTCATATTTTTTAGAGCCGTAAGTAGTAAGTAATTTACAAACGTTTCAATTTCTAAACTATGTTCTTTGCAAAATCTGTTTAAGTTAAGTGTTGAATATTTAGAATGTGTTTTTTTCAAACAAACTACTGTGAATTTGGTATTATTGTATTTTACAATGATATCAATTTTAATGTATGTAAATTTAACTAAAAAATAAAAAAATTATCAAATTGCTCCTAGACTAAAGACTTTTTGATAGAAATTTGGTACAATATTCATGTAAGTACAATAATATAAAAGAAGATTTTTATAGGGGATGATTACATGAATGATGCATATAAGAAAAAAATAGAAGACATTTATAAAGAATTACATACAAGTAAAAATGGTTTAGATCTAGCTACAGTAAAAAAATTACAAAAATTAAATGGCAAAAATACTTTAATAGAGAAAAACAAAAAAACCAAACTTCAAATATTTTTAAGTCAATTTAAAAATGTTATGATTATACTTTTGTTAATAGTAGGAATATTATCACTTATATATTCTATAATTAGTGAAAGCGACTTTTTAGAGCCTATAGTAATATTAGGAACTACTTTAATAAATTGCATTATGGGATTTTTACAAGAATCCAAAGCAGAAGATGCTATTGGAAAACTAAAAAAATATGAAGCTAACTATATTACAGTAAAACGAAGTGGAAAATACAAAGATATAGATTCCAAAAATTTAGTTGTAGGAGACTATCTTATTCTAGAAGCTGGTGACAAAATACCAGCAGATGCTAGAGTAGTAGAAAGCTATTTTGCTAAAGTAGACGAATCGATATTAACAGGTGAAAGTCTTAGTGTTGATAAAAATGAAGAAACTATAACAGAAGATGTTACTATATCTGAAAGAAAAAACATGATTTATTCTGGAACTGTATTAGTAGCAGGTAAAATAGAAGCAATAGTAGTAGCAATAGGTATGGATACAGAACTAGGAAAAATAGCATCAGTAATGGACACAAAAGAAGAACCTATTACTCCATTACAAATGAAAGTTCAAAAAATTAGTAAATTTATAACTTTAGTAGCCTGTATTTTAATTTCTTTTGTATTAATTTATGGAATAATAAATGATTACGATTTTTTAAATCTCATAATGCTATGTATATCAATGATAGTTGCTAGTGTACCAGAATGCCTACCAATAGCAATAACAGCAACCTTATCTATAGGTGTTAGCCAAATGGCCAAGAAAAAATCTATAGTAAGAAATTTAGCAGCAATAGAAACATTAGGAGCAACAGAAATTATTTGTACAGATAAAACTGGAACCCTAACAGAAAACAAAATGGCAGTAACTAAAGTATTTGAAGCAGATAAAGAAATAGAATTAAGCCATATTAAAGAACATCAAAGATTTATAGAAATAATCAATTACTGTAATACAGCAGTATTAAATGAAAATGGAGCTTATAGTGGCGATGCTGTTGATGTTGCCCTAAAAGAGTATTTAAAAGATAATAATATAAAAGTAAAACAAAATAAAGAAGTAATTGAATTACCTTTTGATTCAGATAGAAAAATGATGAGTTCAGTATATGAAGTAGATGGTAAAAAAATTTTATATAGTAAAGGTAGTTTAGATTCCATATTAAAAAGAAGTACTAAAATTTTAATAGACGGAGAAGTAGTTAAATTATCTAAAGAACAAATTGATGAATATAAAAAAATAGAAAATTCAATGTCTAAAGAAGCACTAAAAGTTTTAGCATTTGCCTATAAAGAGATAGATAAAAATATAAAGGATGAACAAAATTATTTTAATGAAGAAAGTAATTTAATATTAGTTGGTTTAATAGGATTAAAGGATCCAGTTAGAAAAAATATTAAAGACTCTATTATAGCTTGTCAAAATGCTCATATAAGACCAATAATGCTAACAGGAGATAATTTACCAACTGCCACATCCATAGCTAAAGAAATTGGTATATGCAAATCAGATGATGAATGTATAAATGCAGATGAATTAAATGGTTTAAGTGAAAAAGAATTAATAAAATATATAAATAAATATTCTGTATTTTCAAGAGTAAGTCCAGAAAATAAACTTCAAATAGTTAAAGCTTGCCAAAAGCAAGGAAAAGTAGTGGCAATGACAGGTGATGGTGTAAATGATGCTCCAGCCATAAAATTAGCCAATGTTGGTATAGGAATGGGAAAAAGTGGCACTGATGTAACAAAAGATGTATCAGATATATTACTTTTAGATGATAGTTTTAATACCATTACAACAGCAGTCTCAGAAGGAAGAAGAATCTACGATAATGTTATAACTAATATTCTATATAATTTATCAAGTAATTTTACTGAAATATGTATAATACTTTTTGGTATGTTAACTGGTAATACTATAATTTCAGCTATTCATGTGTTATATATTGATTTAGTTGCAGACACCATACCATCAATAACATTAGCTTTTGAAGGTGCATCAAAAGATATAATGAACAGAAGACCAAATGGCTTGAATAGAAAAATTTTTACAAGTTACTTTAGTGCTTTCCTAATCATTTCTGTAATATTAGAAACCGCAATAAGCTTATTTGTATATTATTATTTTATAGATTTAGGACAACCTATAGCTCAAACTTTAGCTTTACTAAGTATAGTAATTAACGAATTTGTTTTTGCATATAATTGTCGTTCTCTAAAAGAACAAATTCATAAAAGAGGTTTATTTAGCAATAAATATCTAAACATGGGAATACTACTATTAATGTTAGTTCAATTATTAGTATTCTTCACCCCAATTGGCAAAATATTTGGCCTATCTGCAATAACACTATCTCAACTAACGTTTGTAATACTAGTAAATATTTTATCATTTATAATAATAGAACTACTAAAACCACTAATTGTTAAAAAATTTAAAGATGAATAAATATAATAACAAAAAGTTAAATGAAATTAATATTTAAGTATATATTAAAAAATTCTAAAATAATTATTACATAATAAACTATATTAAGGGTGATGATTATATGTTTTCAACTTATATTCATAAAAGAATTAATATAGTTATGTTAGTAATAATTTTTTGTTTTATATTAATAATTTTTAAAGTTTTCTATATTCAAGTGATAGATTATAATAAACTAAATAATTTAGCTAATGGATTATGGAGTAGAAATTTACCAATTGAAGCTAATAGAGGTAATATTTCAACTAGTGATGGAAAAATAATAGCTAGTAATCTAACAACCGTAAGTGTTGTATTTATACCCAATCAAATTAATGAAGAATTAAAACCAATAATTGCCAAAAATTTAGCAGAAATATTAAATTGTGATAAGAAAGCTATTGAGGAACATTTATACAAAAAATCATCAATAGAAAGAGTACATCCAGAAGGAAGAAGAATAAGTTATGAACAAGCTGACAAAATAGAAAGATTAGGTTACGAAGGAGTGTATTTAGTTAAAGAATCTAAAAGAGTATATCCCCATGATTTACTACTATGTCATGTTTTAGGATATGTAGGAATAGATAATCAAGGATTATCAGGTCTAGAATTACAATATGATGAATACTTAACAGGAGCAGGAGGTTCAATACAATATTATAGTGATGCAAAAGGTAGAAAATTAGCTAAAAATGAAGATTATGTCCAACCAACAGATGGAATGAATATAGAATTAACAGTAAATTATGATATCCAAACATCTATAGAAAGAGAACTAGATAATGCTATGACAAAATATAATGCTGATGGGGCATGGGCTATAGCAATGAATCCCAATAATGGTGAAATTTTAGGAATGGCCTCCCGACCAGGATTTGATCCAAATAATTATCAAAATTATAGCACAGAAGAAATAAATAGAAATCTAGCTATTTGGTCTAGTTATGAACCAGGTAGTACTTTCAAAATCATAACCTTAGCCTCAGCAATAGAAGAAAAAGTAGTAGACTTAGAAAAAGAATCATTTTATGATGGCGGTTCTGTAAATGTAGATGGAGCTAGAATAAAATGTTGGAAACATGGAGGCCATGGTCAACAGACTTTCCTAGAAGTAGTCCAAAATTCTTGTAATCTTGGTGGTTACACAGGAACATTTTTGAGTTCGAAGATGCCTATATAAATAAGAAAAGTCATTCCAATATAGAAGTCTATTCTACATTCAATTTGATCTATAACAATGTTATTTATTCAAAAAATGAGGAGTATCCAAAATTAGAAAGGAAAGTTAAAGTGGAAAATTGTAAGCTCAAAAGTGAAGAAGGTGACATTAAAAATCTGATTTATAATAATGATACTAGTAATTATAAAGATATAACATACAATAAGAAAGTTGAGACTATTAAATTATTTGATAAATTTGATGAGTATATTATTTCTATAGGAAAAGATGTTATAAGAAATTATTTATTAAAAACAGTTGTATATAAATTAAAAAAAAGATTTATAGAAGTTCGAATTAATCAAAATGATTTATATATATGTTTTTTAAAAGATGTTAAACAATTTGATTTGCAAAACAAATTAAAAATAAGAAAAGGTTATGAAAATACATCTTTAAGCTATTATTTGCTAGTAGAAAATATAAAAAATTTGGAATATGCATTTGAACTAGCTAAAGAATTATATGGCTATCTTAAAACGCCACATGAATCTATTTGTGAATTATTGTTCAAAATATTTCAAATAGAATTATGGAATTAGGAAATAATATTGTTTGTAATAAATTATATAGAGATTATAGATTTAAATCGAAAAGAAATTTTATTTCTATTACTAAAAGAAATTATGGATTATATGTAAGATTATTAAAAGTAGAAGATACTCAAAATATTTTAAATTATACTTACCAAACAGGAGCTGAACCTTTATGTATGACATATAAAATATTTAACAAAATTGATATAGAAACTATTATTCCTTATATTATAAAGAGTTACAATCTTAGCAAGTGTGTTGCAATCGATGCAAAAAACAAATAAAATATATATGTAACATATTTTTTGAATTTAAGAAAAGATAATTTAAAATATTTGACACTATATAAATATAATTATATAATAATTAAAAATTTATAGTTATTTTTTGTTTATTGTATATGATTAATATTAAAATAATTGTTAAATATAATAATATTTTATTATGGAAAAGTGAGGGATTAAAGTGATAAAGGAGCCTAATACATGGAAAGAACCTGAAATTCATTATATTAAAGCAATGGATGATCCTTGGTTCAAATTGTTAGTTAAATTACAAAATTTATTATCAATAGAAACAATGAAATTTTATGAAGAAAAAAATCTTGTAACAATACATTTACCAGTTACTACTGGTTCAATATCAAGTCCAATGGGAAGAGGTAGTGATTCACTGCCTGTAAAAGTTAATCTTGAAGGGATTGATACATACTTAGCTGATTCAATGCAATTTTTACTTGAGTATGGTTGTAGATTGACCGATAATGGAGTTTATTATATTATGCCTTCATTTAGAGGAGAAAAAGCAGATTCTAGACATCTATGCCAGTTTTACCATAGTGAAGCAGAGATAATCGGAAATTTAGACGATATAATAAACTTAGTTGAAGAATATATAAAGTATTTATCTAAAAAAATTGTTGAAAAATTAGGTACAGAATTAAAAAAAGCTATTGGTGACATTTCACATGTTGAAAATATAGCTAATTATAATGGACATTTTCCTAGAATAACATTTAATGAGGCAGAAAAAGAATTAAAGCAAATATATGGAGATGATATTAACAAGTATATTGAATATAATGATGGTTGGAGAAATATTACTAGATTAGGTGAAAAAGAAATATTGAAATTACATGAAGGATTAGTATGGATAACTAATTATGACATACTTGCAGTCCCTTTTTATCAAAAATATGATTGTAATATAAAAGGTACCACTAAAAATGCAGATTTATTAATGGGAATAGGTGAAACAGTAGGTTGTGGGGAAAGACATTCAACCTATGATGAATTAATTAATTCATTAAAATATCATGATATAAACAAAGATGAATATGAATGGTATATTAATATGAAAAAAATAAGGCCACTTAATACATCGGGCTTTGGAATGGGGACAGAACGATTTTTTATGTGGGTATTAAAAAGTAATGACATTAGAAATATGCAAATATGTTTAAGATTTAATGGTGAGAAAACTATTTTGTAATTTTTTTAACTAATTATTATTTATTAAACAAAATAGTATAAATATAAAAATAATGGAGATGAAATGATGAAAAAATATACTAAAGAACAAATAAAAAAATTAAGTTATACTGATTTTATTTCATTAATAAAAGAAGAAAATAGACCATCAGGCGGTAAAAAAACAATCAGAGAAATAGCCATTAATAGTTTTATAAATGAAAATTCCAATGTGTTAGAAATTGGTTGTACTAATGGTTTTTCTTCACTAGAAATAAACAAAATAACAAAATGTAATGTTATTGGTATTGATATAAATAAGTATTCTATTGAGAATGCTAATGAAAAAATTAAACTTAATTGTTTAGATGAAAACAAAATTAAATTTGAATATGGTAATGCTGAGGATTTATCTAGGTTTGAAGATAATACATTTGATTTAATAATATGTGGAAATGCTATTTCTTTTATAAATGACAAAGGTAAGGCTTTTAATGAATTGATTAGAGTTTTAAAACCTAATGGTTTTATATCAGTTGTACCAATTTGGTATAAAGAAAATCCTAATATGAATATCATCAATAAAGTAAATGAGGAATTAGGTTTTAAAATTAAATGTTATTATGAAAAGGATTGGATGAACTTTTATGATAAAAATTTAGAACTGTATTATAAAAAAGATTATCATTTTATTTATTGTACTAAAGATCAAATAAAGGAATATGTAAATACAATGATTGAATCAAAAGAACATTTAAAAATTTACAATACTGAAGAAATAAATGTGATAAAAGAAAGATGGAACAATACTGTTTCAGTATTTAATGATAATTTATCTATGACTAATTATTCTATTATTTTACTTCGAAAGAATATGTGTGAAGAAGAAATGGAAATTTTTTTGACAGAGGAGTAATAGTATGGGGATTGAAAAAATTGAATTAACACCAAATGATTACAATGCGTTAACTACTAATAGTTCTAAAAAATTTAATAGTACTATGATTGATATATTTAATGAAAGATCAAAAGGAATATCTCCATCAACTTTGTTAGATAATTATCAAAACAAACATAGTTTATATCAACCTGCTAAAATAGATCCTCGTATATATAATGAAATAAGTAATATATTTTTTGATACAGTTTGCAATGATTTTGAATGTATTGAGTTATCTCCAATTAATCCATTTGGACTAAATGCATCATTAACAGCAACAAGTCAAAATAATGTTTTAAGTTCTGTAAGAAATTCAGAAGTAGTCAGTGATTCATCAATTTCGATGGCTTTAGAATGTGCATATAGAATAAAAAAGTTGAAAGTAGATAAAATTAATTTAGCATCTTCAACAAGAATTTTAAGAACTCAAAATTATGGTAATGGTAAAAAAGCTCATTGGAGTCAACATTTTAGAGCTTGTTCTTTGGTATCCAGTTTTAGAAATACTAGCAATAATATGTTTCAATTATTACAATTACAATTAGATAATTGGTTGAATGTCATTGAAAAATTAAAAGAAAATTTAGATATTGAACAAATAAATTTAAATTTATGTTTTATACCACTAGTTAAAGAAATTTTTCAAACACATGGTATAGATTTAGATAATATACTTTGTAATACTGTAAATCCTAACTATAATATTTTTGAAAAATATGGTGTTCAATTACCAAATAACATTGAAAGCGAAAGAGATATAGATTTAATAAGAACAACAAAAGATTATTTGTTGAGCATTAGAAATGTTTATAACATATTTTATAGTAATGTAATTATTTTACTAAAAAATAAACATGAAAAAGTCAAATTTAATTTACAATTGAATAGAAAATCAGGATTAACATACTATGATAATATATGTTATGAAATAGAAGTTGTTTTTAAAGATGGTAAATCTTTAGTTTTAATTGATGGAGGTATTAATGATTGGATTGGTAAAATATTAAGTGATTCAAAAGAAAAATGTATTACTTCAGGCATGGGATTAGAATATATAGGAAAGGTTTATAAAAAAAGATTATGAATATACAAATAACTGGAGCAAGTGGAAGTGGAAAAACTTTTCTCGGAAAAAAATTATCGGAAGTCTTAAATTATAATTTTGTTGATACAGATGATATTTTATGGGTATGGGATGAAGAGGTGCAACCTTATACTATTGCGGTAAGTGATGAAGAATCTTGTAAAATCTTAAAACAAATATTATTAAAAAATAATTCAACAATAGTTAGTGGCATGTTTTATCCTTGGTCCGAGTCTTTAATTCCTATGTTTGATTTGCTGATAATTATTGAAACAAATAAAGAAATAAGAAAAAAAAGAATTATTGAAAGAGAATTTGAAATGTATGGAAATAGATTTAAAAAAGGTGGAGATATGTATGAGCAGTTCAATCAATTTTTAGATTGGGCAATGTCATATGATACATCAGATGATAAGTTAGGTAGCAAAAGGGAAACAGATAATTGGGCAAAAAAATTTGATTGTAAAGTTTTATATATTGATGGAAGCAAACCTATTGGAGAAAAAATTAAAATAATTTTAGAAAGAATCAAAGAAATAAACAATAATAAAAAAAAGAAAGAGTTGATGAAATGATTATTCCAGAAAAGTTAAAAAAAGGAGATACTGTTGCTATAGTAAGCTTATCTAGTGGACTGGGCGGAGAAAAAGAATTTTTACATAGATATGAAGTAGGTAAAAGAAGATTAGAAGAAATATTTGGGTTAAATGTAATTACAATGCCAAATGCATTAAAGGGGTGTGATTATTTATATAACCATCCCGAAGCAAGAGCAAATGATTTAATGGATGCATTTAAAAATAAAAAAATTAAAGGTATTTTTACTATGATTGGTGGAGATGATAGTATAAGAATTATACCTTTTATAAAACAAAATATTATTAAAGATAATCCTAAAATATTTATTGGATATTCAGATACTACTGTAACACATTTGTTATTATATAAAAATGGTATAACATCTTATTATGGCCCAGCCTTATTATCTGAAATTGCTGAAAATGGTAGTATGCATGATTATACAAAAAAACATTTAGAAAATACATTGTTTGAAACTGCAAATATAATCATTGAATCTAGTGAAGAATGGACTAATGATAGAATTGATTGGACGGATAGCTCAAAGAATAACGAATTTAGAAAAATGAAATTAGAGGAACATGGTTTTGAAGTATTACAAGGTAGTGGGATATTTGAAGGAAAATTATTAGGAGGATGCCTGGAAGTACTAAATATGGTTATTGGAACGGATATTTGGCCAGATACAAAAGAATGGGAAAATAAAATATTATTTATTGAAACTAGCGAGATGAAACCATCACCAGATGATGTATCTTATTTTTTAAGACATTTAGCAGCACTTGGAATATTAAAAAAAATTAATGGTATCATAGTCGGTAAACCCAAAGGAGAAACTTATTATGATGAATATAAAGAAATGTTTTTAAAAGTTATAAATAATGAAAGTAATTTAAAACAATTGCCTATTTTATATAATGTTAATTTTGGGCATAGTGCCCCAATGTGTACGTTGCCTTATGGATTAAATGCTATAGTTAATTTAGAAAAAAAGATAATTATTATTGAAAGTGGAGATAATAGTGCGTCCGTATAAGCTTAAACTTGGTGATAAAGTAGCTATAGTTAGTTTATCAAATGGGACATTAGGAGAAGAATTTGTAAAACACGAAATAGAAATAGGCTTAGAAAGGTTAAAATCTTTTGGTCTCAATCCAATTATTATGCCAAATTCAATGAAAGGAATACAATATTTAAAAGAACATCCCGAGGCGAGAGCAGAAGATTTAAAAAGAGCATTTATGGATAAAAGTATAAAAATGATTATGACAGCTATAGGTGGAGATGATACGTATAAAATTATTCCATATTTAATGGAAGATAATGAGTTTATAACAGAAGTCAGGAATAATCCTAAAATATTTACTGGATTTTCGGATACAACAGTCAATCATTTTATGTTTAATAAAATTGGTCTATCTACATTTTATGGCCCGGCATTTTTAGTTGATATTTGTGAATTAGACAAAAATATGCTTTCTTATACTGAAAAATATTTTTTGTTATATTTTGAAAATTTAAAAAAATTAAAAATAGAATCTAGTCCTGTTTGGTATTTAGATAGGACTGATTATAGTAAAAACTCTATTGGTATTCCAAGAATATTATGTGAAGAAAAATATGGTTTTGAATTATTAAATGGAACAGGTGTTAGAAGAGGTAAATTATTTGGCGGTTGTCTTGAATCAATTTATGATTTATTGGTTGGAGAACGCTATGGAGACGAAGTTGAAATAAGTAATAAGTATAATTTGATTCCATCATTAAATGAATTTAAAGAAAAAATATTGTTTTTAGAAACGTCTGAAGAAAAAACATCACCTCAAAAATTAGAAACTATATTGATGGAGTTAAAAAAGAGAGAAATTTTATCAAATGTTCAAGGAATTATAATTGGTAAACCATATGATGAAGTTTATTATGATGAATATAAAATGGTATATAAAAATGTGTTTTCAGATTTGGACACACCATTGTTATATAATATTAACTTTGGTCATGCTTATCCTAGATGTTTTATTCCTTACGATGCTTTAGCTGTAATAGATTTTGATAATAAAAAAATTAGAATAAGCTCAGAAATATTTGCTGAAGAAAAAAAATTGTCTAAAAAAATTGGAAAATAGTTCTATATATTGCAAGATGAATTCTTGCTTTTTTCATATTTATTTATATTTATAATAAAATTAAATGGGAGGTAAATATGAAAGAAATAATTAAAGAATTGAAATTAATAATTAATAAAGAATTATATCAAAAAAAA
>CALVPO010000008.1 GCA_944351345.1 uncultured Bacilli bacterium
GCAGATAATGTCTTTGGCATGTTATAATTTAATTAAGGATAAAGAGGTGATATTGTGAGTGATAATTATAATGAGATTTTGAAAGAAAAAAAGGTTTATAAGGACCCAGTTGTTTCGCATGAACATAGATTTTTTAAATTATCTCTTTTGGCTGGTGTATTAGTATCTATTATAGTAATTGGTATTAGCTATTTAGTTTATTATAATACTATTTTAGATAGTGAGAGTGTATTTCTTAATAATATTATAAAACTTAGTAATAGATATAGTTCTTTAGTTGATAACATTAGACCTAATTATGATTTAGCTAATAATTATACTTTGGATGGTAGTATTACAGTTGGAGATTATAATTATAATTATTCTTTTATATCTGATAATGGTAAATTGATGAGAACGTTTAAAAATAACGATAAGAGTGTTACTTATTATTATGATAATGATCTTAGTTATATTAATATATCTAGTTTAGGTGATTTTTATGTAGAAGTAGATAATAAATTAAAAACAATTGATGATTATAAAAGTTCTATAGATGGTGTTTTAAATAATTTTTATAATTATATTTATGGTAGTGTTTTTAATAGTTCTCCTTATGATGTTTATAATAGTTTATATAATATTGATAATTATGATAATTTAATTAATAATATAAAGAATAATTTTAGTACAAAAATAGGTAGTGATAAATATATTAAAAAAATTTATTTAGAAAATAAAGAACCTATTGTTGAGGTTTATTTAGAACTAACTCATAATGATATTAATAAAATTTTAGGAAGTTCGAATAATTTAGTACTTGATGATAATTTGTCTGTTGCTATTACTATGAAAAATAATGCTATTGATAATAGTATTAAATCGATTAAGATAGTTATTAATAATAAGACTAATAATACTAGGGAAGTTATTAATTATCAAGATGATGTTCTTCTTTATACTGATAATGATGGTTTTGTTACTAAAATTGAATATAAAGAAGATGATAATAAAGCTGAGATTAGAGTTTCTAAAAATGATATTTTATATAGTGTATTATCATGTACTTTTAAAGATGGTAATAATTCTTATTCTTATCATGTTATTGATGAAATATATAATGTTGATTTAAAATTTATTTATGATGATATTGGATATAATTATTCTATAAAAACTAATATTGATAATATTATGAATAGTTTTGAAATAGGTGGTTCTTATGCTAAAGTAGGGGATATTAATATTGATAGTTTGCAAATTGTTAAATATGATGATTTAAATGAAAATCAAAAAATACTTTTTAATAAAAGTATTAAGGATCAATTATTTGGTAATTAATACTGCTATTGTATCTATAATATTAATAAATATTAAGACATAAGTTAGTTTTTTTGGAATAAGTTTAATAAATTTATTAAAAAAATTTATACCATAATAGACAAAAAAAGTTCCAAGGGCTCCCCATATTAGTGCTAGTTCTAGGCAAATATACTTGCCAAAATTAAAAGCTTTTTTTGTATAATTCCACATATCTATATCAAATAATAGTTTTAAAACATTTCCTCCTATAAATTCAATTATTGTTAAACTAATAGTACAAAGAATAAACGTAATTAATAGTTTAAAAATTTTATGACATTTAATTTTATCTAATAGATATTTTTTTAATAATATTAGAGTTATTACTCCAAATCCATATACTTCGGTTATTGGTCCGTAAAAGATTCCACTATGTATATTTACATGTTTAATTTTAAATACAGTGCTTTCCAGTATAAATCCTAATAAAGAGTAGAAAAACAAACAATTAATATAATATAACATTTTATCACCTAGTAATGTTATGTGTTAGATTATAAAATATTATTCAGTAGTAGTAATATTTTCTTTTTATAAGGTTAAGTTTAAATGTGATATTAGTAGGTGTTTTATCTAAATTTTATAAAAAAAAGAATATTGCATTTTAATACAATATTCTAACTATTTAAGTTTTATAATTAAATTTTATTTTTTTTACTTATTTTCCTTGAGTGTAGTTTGATCCACTTATTTGATTTTGTCCTAATCTAACTAATCTTTTAGTGATTTCACCACCAACAGATCCGTTAGCTCTAGAAGTAGAATCTGCTCCAAGGTTAACACCAAATTCATTAGCTATTTCGTATTTCATTCTTTCGATTGCTTCTTTTGCGCCTGGAACTAACATTTTGCTATTGCTACTTTTATTGTTCATTATGTTCACCTCCTACACTAATAGGTTGTGAACATTTGTTAATTTAATACCTAAATTTAGTTGGTAATTTTTTCTAAAAATTAAATTTTTTATTCTTTTCTATTTTTATAGTTTGAGTATTAGTAATTGCTTCTTCTATTAATTGATTGTAGTCTAGTAATTTTTCGTATTCGAGGCATTTTTCTAATTTTGGGTTAATGATAGGATGTTTAGGAAGAAAGATAGTACAGCAGTCTTCATATGGTAGTATTGATGTTTCATATGTGTTTATTTTTTTTGCTATTTCTATTATTTCTATTTTATCTAAACATGCTACTGGTCTAATTATAGGAGTTGTAGTTACATTATTTATTACATACATACTATTTAAGGTTTGACTTGCTACTTGTCCTACTGATTCACCATTTATTATTATTAGAGCTTTATTATTTTCTCTTATTTTGTCTGCTATTCTATACATCATTCTTCGCATTATTGTTATCATGTAATTAGGATTAATATTTTTATATATATTTTCTTGAATATTGGTAAAATTAATAATATGTAATTTAATATCTGGTTGATATTCACTTAGTATTTCTACTAATTTTTTAACTTTATTTAGAGCTTGTGGTGATGTATGTGGTGGAGACTCAAAATATAGACATTCTAGTTTTATTCCTCTTTTCATAGCCATATATCCTGCAACAGGAGAATCTATTCCCCCTGATAGCATTAATATTCCTTTTCCAGCAACTCCTATAGGATAACCACCAGAGGCTTCTATTTCTTTAGAATATATATAAGTATTATTTTCTCTTATTTCTATTTTTAGAGTATATTCAGGGTTATGGACATCAACTTTTATATTTTGTTTATTTTTTAATAGTAATCCACCTATAATATTATTAAAATCCATACTTTTTATAGGAAAATTTTTATTACTTCTTTTAGTTATAACTTTAAATGTTTTGAAGTCTATATTTTTTGTTATTTCTAAGACATTATTTTTTATATTTTCAATATTATTATCTGTTTTATAACAAATAACTATACTATGGATACCAAATATTTTTTTTAATTTTTCGATAATTTCTTCTAATTCATTATCATTTTCTATTTCTATAAACATTCTTACTCTGTTTTTTGTTAATTTTATTTTATAATTTTTTAGAGAGTTTTTTATGTTTTGAGTAAGAATATTTATAAATAAATTTCTATTTGCTTTTTTTGTTGTTAGTTCACCATATTTTATTAGAATTATTTTTTCCATTTAATCACTCCTTGTATAATAGGGTAGTGTAAGTGAAAAATCACTTATATTAATTATTTTTTATTTATTCTATTTTATAAGTAAAAATAGTTAAAACTATGGATTATTTATACCCTCTTAGTTATTATATTTTCTTGATATGTAATAACTAGGATCTATTCTTTCGCTCTTTGTAACCCTATATGGTGTTTACCTTTTAAGAATGAATCCTTACTTATTAGTTATTATCCTTATAATTCAGATGTTGCTTCTCTTTTGAGTTTAATCGCAGTAAATTATCCTTTTTATAAATAAAATTTAAAAAGAGAAATTTATTCTCATTTAAATTTATATGGTTTTTGGCTTGTTCCATTACCACTTACGTATAGTGCATCTTTAGTGATACTAATTACTGGCCTTACATATCCTTTATAAGATGCTCTTGTTAAATATAAGCCTGAATTTTTATTTATTTGGTAAATATTGTAGCTTTTTGTTTTATCTGCTGTCATAGTAAAGAAATTATAATCATAATCTGATATAAAATTGTAATTTGTGCATGATGCATTTTCTGGAGCTTTACAGTTTGTATCTAGGCTGGCATTCATAAAATCTCTAACAGTGATTAACCCTATATATTGATTTTCAATTACATTACTTCTTTCTAATTGAGCACTTTTTCCATCTTCTGTTTCACTAACTTTACCAATATTTAAGTTAAAGTTTGCTAATAATAATTTATTTTCTTCAGTAAATAATTGATTACTAGTATAAAGATTATTTACGTAATCTCTGATTCTACTGATACTATAATCATTAATTCCATATCTACCATTACGTTCACTATTATATCTATCATCCCAAATAGTTCTTTCTAATATATCTGTAAATATTAAATACATTTTATCATCAGATATTTTTATTATTCGCCAATTATGATTAGCAAATTTTACATAGTTTTTTACTTTTTCGCCTTTAAATACTAAATCATTATCTATTTGATATAGTCCATCTTTTTCTGTTACAATTTTTTCCTTTTCTTTAATATGATTAATGATAGTTTCATATTTGTAGTCATTACCACAATCTAATAGTGGTGTATATCTATATGTATTATTTATATTTGTAACATTAACACTGGCATCACAAGCTATATCTTCATCTTTTGTATAATCAGTTATATTTTTCATATATTCTTGTGATACTAATGTACTTACTTTTACTTGGGTACTTTCACTAATATTTTCTGGTAATTCATTTTCATTTTTTGAATAATATTGTTTTGCAGCATCAACCATAATATCTTCTATTTCACTAAAACTTTTTTTATAGAAAAAATTATAATACATTAGCGAGCCTATTACAGCAAAAGTTATTATAGATATAAGAACTATACCAATTATTATTAAATTTTTTGTTCCTATTTTTTTTATATATTCATTTAGAATTTTACTCATAATATCCCTCACTTACTGTAGAAATTATATCAGATTAATATATATTTATCAATAATTTATGTATATTTTATTATTAATAATTGGTAAAAATATTATTACTTTTATATAGTTATTATTACTTATGAATATTTAAGATCTTTTTTACATATATTTTTTTGAAAGGATATGGTGATAATGAGACAAATAATACCATTTAAGAAAGAATTATTATTTAAGACTAAAATTAGTGAGATAACTTCTATTTCTCTAGAGCATACTCTTCGCTTAGTTGAAGATAATTTTGTTAGTGGTGAATTTCATATAAGTGGTGATTATAAGATGACTGAAGCTTCTATAAATAGAGAGAAATTTTATTTTACTTTGCCATTTGAGATAAATTTAGATGATGATTATATTTCTGATTCTGTTTCTATAGATATAGATAATTTTTATTATGAGGTTGTTAATGATGATTCTCTACAAGTTAATATTGATGTTTTTGTAGATGGTGAGAAAAAGAAAGTTTTAGATGATAATAGTATTTTAGAAAGTGATGTATCTAATGAGACTTTAGATGAAATTGTTGATAGTAGTTGTGCTACTTGTAGGGATGTTAATTTGGAAAATTTAGAATCAGTTAGTGAAGATGGTGAGGTTAATATTGATAAAGAAGTAGATAGCAATGATAATAATAATATTAGTAATAATATAATAGATATTTCTTCTTCTAATAATAGTATGATGGAAGAGGAGAATATTAATAATTATGATATTGATAATAGTTTTAGTAATATTGATACTAATAGAGATAATATAGATAAGACTATTGATTATATGGAAGTACCTAAGGTATCTTTTTCAAATATTCAAAGTAGTTCTGTTGATGATGTGATTCCGTCTAATAATTTTAATTTTTTTAATACAGAGAATTTTGGTACTGATACTTATGTTACTTATTATGTTTATATTGTAAAAGAAGATGATACTATAGATGGTATAATGGATAAATTTAATGTTAGTAAAGAAGATATTGCTAATTATAATGATATTAGTGATATTAAGAAGGGAACTAAATTAATTATTCCAACTTCTAATACTAATGAATAGAGAAATTAGAGAGTTTTTTGATAAAGAAAATATAGTTACTAAAAAGATTACTATTAAGAAAGATGTTAGAATAATTGATACGGGACAGGATAGGTTTGTTATAAAAAGACGTGATAGAAATTTAGATGATTTATTTAAATATTTAGAGTCTAGATCATTTAATTATTTTCCTAAAATATTATATAAGACTAATAATTACGATATTTATGAGTATGTTAGTGATACTTCAATTCCTATGGAAGAGAAGGGGATTGATATTATAAAATTACTTACTATGTTGCATAGTAAAACAACTTTTTATAAAGATGTAGATGAGGATTATTATAAGAAAATATATGAGGGTATTAATTCAAAAATTAATTATTTAGAAAATTATTATAATGATATAGCAGAAATAATTGAGAGACAAGAATATATGTCTCCTTCTAGTTATTTGTTTATAAGAAATATATCTTTAG
Organism: uncultured Bacilli bacterium; assembly: GCA_944351345.1. Taxonomy (GTDB): domain Bacteria; phylum Bacillota_I; class Bacilli_A; order RF39; family UBA660; genus RUG11198. The sequence continues at coordinate 6,445 of CALVPO010000008.1, forward strand.
TTTTTCGTGCTCTTAATTATTGTAGATATAATATAGAAAAATGGTATAAAATTATTGATGAAAAGAAAAGAATTAGGATAGTTAATATTCATAATAATATTAGTCTAGATCATTATCTTTTAGATAGTAGGCCTAATTTTATAAGTTGGAGGCTTAGTAAAAGAGATATGCCTATATATGATTTGATTAAATTTTATAAAGAGTATTATTTAGAACTTGATTTTTGTGAATTACTTAGGAATTATGAAGTTAATTATCCTATGTTATTAGAAGAAAAGTTACTGTTCTTTTGTTTGATATCTTTACCAGAAAAATTAGAATTTAATGATAGTGAATATAATTTGTGTATTAGAGTAAAGAAATTTTATGATTATTTAAATAGTAGTGATAAATTTATTATGGATTATTTTCCAAAAGAAAATAAGAAACAATATTCGTAAGAGTTTCTTATTTTTTTGTTTCGGGGAAATAATCATTTTTAAAATAATGTACGTTATCATCTAATTTTTTTAGAGTTTCTGTAGTTATTAGAAAATAATTATCTCTAGTTATATTTTTTTCACTTACTGGATCATCCCAAGTTAAATCTAAATGATACCAAATTCCATCTAAGTAAACTAAATTCCAAATGTGTTGATCGTTACTTATTTTGTAATTAATTATATTTAATTTATTTAAAAATATTGCCATAGCATCTGAATAGCCACTACATATTCCATAATGTTCAATTAGAACTCCGTAAGCTGTATTAGATTTATATGTTTCATCGTTTATATTTTTGGTTTTTAGAGTATCATAGTCTGTTTGATTAATAATATAATCGTGAATAGTCTTTATTTTGTCTTTAGTAGACATGTTATTAGTTATATTTTCTTCTATTATTTTATTAACTATTGTATCGATTTCTTTTTTTTCTTGTTCTTTATAAGTATGTTTTATTTTTATTTCTATTACATTATCATTAAAATTAAAAGTTATACTATCAAAACTATTATATGGGTGAACATAATTATTTAATACACTTAATAAATCAATGTCATTACTTATGCTATTCATGTCATTGTAACATTCAGTATAATTTTTTCCACAATATTTCTCAGAATAAGTTGCTCCTGCATTAATTGTGTAATAAATAGCGTTTATTATATCTTCTCTAGAATTTACTTCTGATTTTGTATAATTTTCTACATATTCAAAATTATCTTCTAAGAAAAGACTACTTTCGGTAGTTTGACCATATTTTCTTTCAATACTTCTAGAGGTTAGAAGAAATTTTATATCACTTTTTAAGAATGTACATACAGTTATAAAAGTTATAACAAACGCTCCTACTGTTACAATAGCTTTTTGTCCAGAACTTAGTTTTTGGTTTCTTCCCATATCACACCAACCAATCTATATATAATATTATTGCTATAATTATAAAGAGACTAAATTATCTTTTAGAATTAACTTATACTTAAATTATAAAGAGACTAAATTATCTTTTAGAATTAACTTATACTTAAATTATAATATAAACTTATATTTATATCAATAGATAAAGTTAAATTTTAATTAAAAAGGGAAGTAAAATTATTTTACTTCCATATTATTTACTTTTATAGTTAGACGTGATTTTTCTCTATCTGCTTTATTCTTATGAATTAGTCCTTTTGATTTAGCGTTATCAAGAGATTTAATAGCAGCTTTTAGATATTTTTCTGCTGCTTCTTTATCTCCTGCTAATATAGCTTTATCAGTGTTTTTAATAGCATTTTTGTATGTAGACTTTAGTTGTTGATGCGCTAAAGTTACTTTATTAATTTGTTTAATTTTTTTCTTAGCATTTGCTACATTTGCCATTTTTTCATCTCCTTCCAAATCAAGCTATATATCATTCTATCAAAAAAAGCTTAAAAAGGCAAATAAAATATGAAAAAAATGTGAAAAATATATTTAGGTGATTAATTTTATGAAAAATAGGATAGATTTATCTAAATATCAGGTAAGAACTGATTTGATTATTGAGAATATTGATAAGGACTTAAATAAGAATAATATTAATACTAAGGTTATTAATGATGATTTGAAGGTTACTACTATTAATGTTGATGATAAGTTGATGGGGAAACTTAATAAAAAGATTGGAACTTATATTACAATAGAGTTTAGTGATATAACTAATCATGAAGATAGGGTAAATGTAGGTGATGTGTTTATTGAGCAAGTTAGATTACTTATAGATAAGTTAGGGATTAGTGAGGATGATACTTGTTTAGTTTTAGGGCTCGGTAATAAGAATAGTACTGCTGATAGTTTGGGGCCTTTAGTTGTTGATAAGATTTTGGTTACTAGGCATTTGTTTGAACTTGGTACTAATGTTAAAGAAGGTATTAGATCGGTTGCTGCTATTTCTCCTGGAGTAATGGCTACTACGGGGATTGAGACTTATGATGTTATTATTAGTCTTATTAATAAGATTAAACCTAAGTTTCTTATTGTTATTGATTCATTGGCATCTTCTTCTATAGATAGAATAAATAAGACTATTCAACTTACTGATACTGGTATTCATCCGGGAAGTGGTGTTGGTAATAATAGACGAGAGATTAGTTTAGATACTATTGGTATTCCAGTTATTGCTATAGGAGTTCCTACTGTTGTTGAGAGTACTATTATAGTTAGTGATACTATTAATTATTTATTTAAACATTTATCTTATATAAAGAATAATTATCAGATGAATAAGTTAATATTCACACATAATAAGGATTATTTAGATAGTGTTAGTGATGATTTGTCTTTGGCTGAGAAGAAAGAGATTAGTGGTATGTTAGGTGAACTTAGTGATGCTGCTAAGAGAAATTTGATTAGCGAGGTTTTGACTAGTTTAGATTATAATATGATAGTTACACCAAAAGAGATAGATTTTTTAATTGATAATTTGGGAAAAGTGATTGCTAAAGGAATTGATAAATCTCTTCATAAAGTTATTGATAATTAAAATAAATGATGTTATAATAGCACCCAGTGAGGTGTTATTTTGTGGTGTGATGAGGAAATATATAATTTAAAGATGTATGGGGTTAAAGATGGATTTATACATATTGAAATTGATAAGAAGTTAGAGAAAATAGCAACATTAGTTTTATTTAATCATTTGGTGGTTGATTATGATGAAAATAGTAGAAAGTCTTTTAATGATTATTTATCTGGACAAGTTCATAATTGATTAGAGATTGGTAAAAAAGGTTATGGATAGTTATTTTGACCTACATATAATACAAGAAATTGATAGAAAAAAATTTTATAATTTTGTTAAAGAATTTGATGATAAAATAAAATGTAAAGAAATTGATGTGATTTCTAAATATCGATATTTTTTGATGGAGTGAAGCTGTTAATAAAAAAGTTGATTCATTTGATTTAAAAGCTAGTTTTATTAGAAGTTTTTATGAAAATGATTTAGCTTGGCTTTTAGGAATATTGTTAGTTTTAGATTATGAATGTTATTATAATGGAGAGTTATTTCTATTTTTTTAGAACTTGTTTCTTCTTTTGAAATTACTTCTAAAGGAGATACTTTGTGTTGTATGGAAAGGATGAGGTTAGAAGATTTATTTTATAATATTAATGTTTTAATAAAATATAGTTTAAATTGTTCGTCTTCTGGTACAGTTTTCTATTATATTGTATCTATATTAGAAGTGTTTAGATTATTTGAAGAATATCAGAATAAACTAATATATATGAAAAATTAGATATAATGTATGGAATTCAAGATATATTAATATTCAAATTACAGTTGAGAATTTTTTTAACTTTAAGGATTTAGAGCTAGTTTAGGGGAAAATAGATATTGTGAAAGGGAAGTGATAGTTATGATTAATTTAAAGAGAGTGTTAGTAGTATTAATTCTATTTTTTGTTGGTGGTGAGTTTGTTGTTGCAGAGGAAATGGATGTAAATTGTAGTAGTGCATTAAAAAAAGGTAGTACTGGTGATAGTGTAGAAATTTTACAAAAGAAGCTTAATGAATATATGGGTTGTTCATTAGATGTTGATGGTATCTTTGGAAACAAGACTTATGCTTGTGTTGTAAAATTTCAGGATAGATATAATTTAAATCCAGATGGAATTGTTGGTAAGAAGACTTGTAAGAAGTTAAATTCTAATTTAGAAATTATAAGTGATGAAAATACTTCTATTAGTGATGGTAATTATATTGTTGTTACATCAGATAAAGTTGATATAAGAAAAGGTATTAGTAAAGAGACTAGAGTAGTAGAAGAAGCTTCTATGGGAGATATTTATTTTTATGAGAAAGTTGTAAATATTAATGGAGGTTCTTGGTATAAGCTAATTTTAGATGATGGCTATGGTTATATAAGTGTTGGTGATGCTGCTAAGAGATTTATTTTGTTAGATATTAGTGAGCAAAGACTTATTTATTTTAAGAATAAGAAAGTTATATTGGATACTAATGTTGTTACTGGTCTTAAGGGAGAAAATGATACACCTGTTGGTCATTATACATTATATGTTTCAAATAAAGAGCTTGATAGAACTCTTAGAGGATATAATGATGATGGTTCTATTGATTATGAGAGTCCAGTAGATTATTGGATGCCATTTATTACTAGTAGAGGAATTGGTTTTCATGATGCTAGTTGGAGAAGTGAAGATGAATTTAATGATAGTACTTATATATATAATGGAAGTCATGGCTGTGTTAATATGAAGCATGATGATGCTAAACTATTATATAATAAGTTAAATAAAGATACTGATGTTATAGTTAAAGAGTAATTCTTTAGTAATTTTATAATAATAATTTATTCTTAAGTTATTGACAAAGGAATAAATTTTTATTATAATCATAATCGGTACATTTTACATTGGAATCTTAATGTATTGGGACCACATTAAGGGACTGATGAATATAAAAAAATATAAAAAGAGGAGATAATATGAAGACAACATTTATGCAAAAAAAGGAAGAAGTTGTACGTGATTGGTATGTTATAGATGCTAAGGATATACCTCTTGGTCGTGTTGCTTCTAAGGCTGCTATTATGTTGCGTGGTAAACATAAAGCAACTTATACACCACATGTTGATTGTGGAGATAATATTATCATTATTAATGCTGATAAGGTATTATTAACTGGTAATAAGTTAGAAAAGAAAAAATATTATAATCATTCTAGATATGTTGGTGGTTTGAGAGAAAGAACTGCTCGTGAAATGAAAGAAAAATATCCAGAAGAGATGATGGAGAGAGCTATTAAAGGAATGCTTCCAAAGGGAAGATTAGGTAGACAAATGTATAAAAAATTACATGTTTATGCTGGAGAAAATCATCCACATACAGCACAACAACCTAAAGTAATAGAGTTAGGAGGAAATAAATAATGGCAGATAAGAAAAGAAAATTTTATGGAACTGGTAGAAGAAAGAGTTCATCTGCTAGAGTTACTCTTATACCTGGTGCTGGTAAGATTACTGTAAATGGTAGAGATGTTCATGAATATATGCCACATGAAGTTTTAGTAATGGATTTGATGCAACCATTAGAAATTACTAATAATCTTAATACATTTGATGTAATTGTTAATGTTCGTGGTGGTGGATATAGTGGACAAACTGGTGCTATTAGATTAGGAATTACTCGTGCTTTATTGGAGTATGATGCTGATAATGAAGGTGGAGAAGGTTCTTATAGATCTATTTTAAAGAAGGCTGGTTTTATTACTAGAGATCCTAGACAAAAAGAAAGAAAGAAACCAGGATTAAAAGAAGCACGTCGTGCACCACAATTTTCAAAAAGATAATTTTATGGAAAGCATGTCTGTATGCTTTCTTTTTTTATTATTAATGTTAATTGTTGTTTTTGTAGTATAATTTATTAAAAAGAAAAAATTAAAGAGAGTTGGTGAAAAGTATGAATATAGAAAAGTTTTGTAAAAAATATGGTTTTGGAGATATAGTAAATATTTCAAAATTATCTGGTGGTTTAATGCACAAAATGTTTAAAGTTGAAACAGTTAAAGGAATTTATTGTGTTAAAGTATTAAATCCAGAAGTTATGTCTAGGGAAGAAGCATATAATAATTTTGTTGTATCAGAATCAGTTTCTAATTTAGCAAAGAAAAATGGAATTCCTGTATCTAGTGCATTGCAAGTATTTGGTAATTATTTAACAAAAATGGATAATATTTATTATATGGTATTTGATTTTGTTAATGGTAAAACTTTGAAAGACGATGAAATAACAGTAATTCATTGTAAGAAAATTGGAAATATTTTGGCACATATTCATTCTTTGGATTATAAAGAGATAGGATTAAAACCTAATATAGTAGTATATAAAAGATTATATGATTGGCAAAGTTATATAAATAATCCTAATTTTAGCAAAATGTCATATAAAAATATATTTATAAAAAATTATAAGAAATATAATTCTATTCTTAAACAGGCAAATGAAATGTTTAATGAATCTAATATCAATCAAACTATATGTCATTCTGATATGGATCCAAAAAATGTAATGTGGGATAATGGTAATCCTATTATTATTGATTGGGAGTGTGCAGGTGTTGCTAACCCAGAAAGAGAATTATTAGAAGATGCATTATGTTGGTCGGGGTTTTTAAGTGATAATTTTAGTGAAGATAAATTTTTTGCTATGTTTAAAGAATATTTTAAGTGTAGAAAAGTAGATAATGTTGATTGGTATTTAGTTATATGTGGTAATTTAGTTGGTAGATTTGGGTGGTTAAAATATAATTTAGAAAGAAGTTTGGGAATTGTTTCTAATGATGAAGAAGAAATGAATATAGCAGCAATTGAAGTTATTAAGACTATTAATGAAATAAATAGATATTTAGAACTTAGCGAAACGATGTATGATATTATTCATAAATTAACATCTAAATCATCAAAAAAATTATGATAATCTTGTATAAGATATTATTGATAATAATGATATTTTTAACCAATTTATAGAAGTTGCATTTATAAATTTACAACTTCTTTTATTTATGGTAGAATTATTGTCAGGAAGAAGTGGTAGTATGAAGATTAAATATAATTTATTACATCAAGATGGAAAGGCTAGATATGGAACTTTAGAAACTAATCATGGTACTTTTGAAACTCCTATGTTTATGCCTGTAGGAACACAAGCTACTGTTAAAACTTTAGATTGTAGAGAATTAAAAGAAATAAATAGCGCTGTTATTCTTGCTAATACTTATCATTTATGGTTAAGACCTAGTGAAGATATTGTTAATAAAGCTGGTGGACTTCATAGCTTTATGAATTATGATAGGCCTATACTTACTGATAGTGGAGGTTTTCAAGTTTTTTCGTTAGCAAAACCTAAAGATATAACAGAAGAGGGAGTTAAATTTAAAAGTCATTTAAATGGAGAAAACTTATTTTTAACTCCCGAGAAATCTATTGAAATACAAAATAAACTTGATAGTGATATTGCTATGAGTTTTGATGAATGTATTCCTTATCCTGCTACTTATGAATATGCTAAAAGAAGTACTGAGAGAACTTTAAGATGGGCTATTAGAGGTAAAAATGCATTTAATAATGATAATCAAAGTCTGTTTGGTATTGTTCAAGGTGGCGAATATGAAGATTTAAGATATTGGTCAGCTAAAGAATTGGTCAAATTAGATTTTGATGGTTATTCTATTGGGGGAACATCTGTTGGTGAAGATAAGGAAACTATGTATAAGATGATAGATTATGCTATTAAATATTTGCCTAGTGATAAGCCTAGATATTTAATGGGAGTAGGAGATCCTATTGATTTATTTGAAGGTGTTATGAGAGGTGTAGATATGTTTGATTGTGTTCATCCCACTAGGCTTGCTAGACATGGTCATGCTTTTACATTAGATGGTAAGATTAATATGAAAAATGCTAAATATAAAGAAGATTTTACTTCTATTGATAGTGAATGTGATTGTTATTGTTGTAAGAATTATACAAAAGCTTATATTAGACATTTGATTGTTGCTAATGAAACTCTAGGTCAAAGACTTTTATCTATTCATAATTTAAGATTCCTAATTAAAATTATGGAAAATATTAGAAAAAGTATACAAAATGATAGATTTTTGGAATATAAAGGAGAGTTTATGAATAGATATAAAATTAAGTAAAAAATGTGTCAATTACATAGGTTACTAAATAATAGTTTGATATATTAATTTAAATATAGTATAATGATATATATTTGGAGGATTGATAATGTGAAGAAGTTTTTTAGTGGACTAAAGGATATGGTGATGAGACATAAGCTTTTGTCTATGATATGTTTATTAGCATTTATAATTATAGTTGTGCTATTTTATGTGTTTTTTAGTATAGTTATAGGTGGTGAAGATAAATATGGTGATAGACTTGATGGTATAGAAAAAGTTGAATTATCAGATAGTAGACTTGATGATGTTGAGAAGAGTATTGCTGATAATGGAGATGTTCATTCCGTTAAGGTTAGACTTCAGGGTAAGATAGTTTATTTTGATATTGTTTTTAATAAAGATACTTCTAAAGATAAAGCTAAGGAAATTGCTAATAAGACTTTAGACGAATTTGATGAAGATGAGAAGAATTTTTATGATTTCGAATATATTCTGACACAAAATACAAAAGAAAAGGATGACGCTGGCTTTAAGATAACTGGTACTAAAGGCCCAAAGACAGAGGGTATTAGTTTTATTAAGAGTTAGGTGATGATGATGATAAATAAGAAGATTAATAAAGTAATAATGATAAGTATTATATTAATCTTAGTTTTTCTATGTTTAACAGTTTTTATATTTAATTATACTAAAGATGATAGTAGTTTTAGTATAGTTGAGAAAAAGTGGATAACTGATAATGTTAATAATATAATAGATGTTAGTATTTATAATGATATTCCAATTTATGGTTATAATGGTAGGGGTATTAGTTTTAGCTTTTTGGATTCTTTTACTGAGGATAATAATATAAAGTTTAATAAGATTTCTTATTATTCTAGTGATGATGTTAAATATAGGGATATTGCTTTTAGAGTTCTTGATTCAGAAACAAATCTTAGTAGTAATGATATATTGTTTTATGCTGATAATTATGTTGTTATTAGTAATGAAGATAACTTGGTTAACTCTCTTGATAGTATTAATAATATTGGTGTACTAGATGAAGATTTCGAAGTGATTTCAAATTATTTAGATAAAAAAGATTGTAAAATTTATGATAATATTGATGAACTAGTAAAAGGGTTAGAAACCAAAGAGATTAGCTACTTTATAGTACCTAATGTTATGTATTCAAGGCAGATACTTGCAGATGATTTAAATATAGTTTATCACATTAGTGATCTTAATAAGAAATATGTACTTAGAGTTAAAGATGATACTATGTTTAATATTTTTAAAAAATATTATTATAAATATATTAATGATAATTATATAGATGATTATAGTTATGAATATTTAGATATATATTTTTCTAGCACAAATACAAGTGACTTATTAAGAAAAAGTTATAATTCTAAGATATATAAGTATGGTTATGTTGTTAATATGCCTTATGAGGATTATTCTGATGATAATTTTGTTGGAACTATTTCAAATTATTTAAGTGATTTTAGCAATACTGTTAATGTTGATATTGAAGTAGTTAGATATAATACAATAGATGATCTTAAGAATGCTTTAGTTAATGGTTATGTTGATTTTGCTCTTACTAATTTTGATTATGAGAATATTAATATGGATAATTATACAACTTTAGCCTTTAATGATGAAGATTATGTTGTTTTAAGTAAGGAAAATATGGCTCTTGCTACTTTAAAGGGACTTCGTGGAAAAAAAGTTTCTGTTGTAGGTAGTAGTAATTTACATTATTTATGTCTTTCTAATGAAATTGATACAGTAGTGTTTGATGATACTAATGATTTAATTAGAAATATTAATAATGATAGTATTATTGTTGTTGATAAAGCTACTTATATATATTATCAGAATACTAAATTTTCTTCTTATAAAGTGATTTATGAGGATACAATAGATGATGCTTTTAAATTTATTGTAAATAGTGATAATGATACTTTTTATAATTTAATTAATTATTATATTAGTAGTAGAGATTATAGAAATATAAGATATGATTATAATACTGATGTTATAATAGAAAATAGTAATGATAGTTTAATGGGGGCTATTGTTATAATAATTGGTATTATTAGTGTTATAGTAGTTGCTTTAATTATACATAATAGAAAAGTTAAAAGTATGGGATTAAGTAAAGAAGAGAGAATTAAATATATTGATCTTATGACTTCTTTAAAGAATAGGAATTATTTGAATCAAAATATATATAAATGGGATGATAATGTTATATTCCCTCAATCGGTTATAGTGTTTGATGTAAATGGGTTAAAAGATGTAAATGATAAATTTGGTAGAGAAGTTGGAGATGAAATAATTAAAAAAATTGCTAGTATTCTTATTAATAATCAACTTGAGAATACTGAAATAATTAGAAGTGGTGGAGATGAATTTTTAATATATATGATTGGTTATGATAAGGATAGTGTAGATGAATATTCTAAAAAATTATTTAGAGAAATGAAGAAAATTCCTAATTCTAATGGTGCAGCAGTTGGATATAGTATGATTTTAGATAGTGTTAAGAGTGTTGATGATGCTATAAACGAGGCTATAATAATGATGGATAAGAGTAAGAATAAAAAATAGGTGATAATAATGGAAAAAATTGAGAAAAAATTTAAAAGTTATATTAAGAAGGTTTGGAAGGCGTTTAATAAGATGGAGATGAGAGTTTTACCTGGTAATGTTGCCTTCTTTTTTGTACTTGCTTTAATTCCTATTTTGACACTTACAATATTTATTGCAACGCGTTTTTCTATTTCAATGAATACTATTGTTGAATTTATTAGTGAGATATTTCCTGATGAAGCTAGTTTAGTTATTATGGATTTTATATCTGGAAATGGAGTAGATGGTAGTATTGGAACTTTTAATATTATAGCATTTATAGTTGCATCTAATGGTACTTATGCTGTTATTAATGCTGCTAATACTTTATATAAATTTAATGATGATGATAAATTAAAAGATAGAGTTAAATCTATTATTTTGTTAATAATTTTACTTATGTTAATTGTATTTTTGTTGCTTGTTCCTATCTTAGGTGGATGGTTCTTATCACTTTTTGATGGGAGTAATGTAGTAAATAATATTACAATTATATATAAGATAGTTAAATGGCCTTTTACATTTTTTATGATTTTTATGACTTTAAAATTAATATATACTATAGCACCAGGTAAGAGGATTCCAAGTAGTTCTACTACGTATGGGGCTTTATTTACTACATTTTTTTGGACTTTAGCTACAGCAGTATTTAGTTATTATTTAAGATATTTTGCTAATTATAATATAATTTATGGCAATTTATCTTCAATAATAATACTTATGATTTGGGTATATATAATTAGTTATGTTTTTGTTATGGGTATTGCTATAAATAGTGTTAGTTTAACTGATAAGAGTTAATAGTTTTTATATAATGAAATTTACTATAGGGGATTTTTTATTTAAAATATTTACAAATATTTCTTTTTTTTATATAATAAGTCATGGAGGCGTGTTTGATATGGGAAGAGAACAGAGAAGAAAAGAAGCAAAAAAAGTTAAAAATAATAATATTGCTAGGGATATTAATAATAATGATATGTTTAAAGTTAGTACTATACTTAAGGTAGTTTTTGCCGTTATTATAATTTTATTAGTACTTTATTATATATTAGCAGTATTTGTTACTAAGGAGATAGATGTTTCTGGTAATAAGGATAGTAGCAGTAATGAGATGGATAGTAGTTATAGTGTTAGTAATAAGATACTTGCTACTAATACTTTTAGACAAGTTGAGCAAATTTATTATGTATATTATTATGATTTTGATGATGAGAATGAAGATATTGCCAGTTTAGTTAGTAATTTAGATGATTATAAGGTTTATCGTGTTGATACAGGAAGTAGTTTAAATAGTAATTATGTTACTGATAGTGATTCTAATAAGGAAGTTAGTGATATTAGTAATCTTAAAGTTATTAATCCTACTATTATTAAAATAGATAATGATAGAGTTGTAGAATATCATGAAGGTGTTGATGATATAACTTCATTTTTAAACAAATAGGTGATTTATGAAAATTAATTTATATATAGATTTTGATGGTGTTATATTAGATACTATGACAGATACTTATAAGGAATATGAGAAATATAAGAGGTCTGATGATGTTAGTTCTAGAGAGTATTTTGAAAAATTAGATTGGAATACTTTATTAGAAGAAAGTAATCAAATTAATGATAGTATTGTTAATATAAAAAAGCTTATTAGTAGTGGATTATATAATGTTTCTGTATTAACTCATGTTGTGTGTGAAGTTGAGATTATTGCTAAAGTTAAGTTTTTAGGAAAAAGGATACCTGAACTTAATGTTATAACAGTTGATAAGAGAAATAATAAATGTGATGTTGTTGATTGTGTTAATGCTGTATTAGTAGATGATTATATGGGAAATTTAGAATTATGGGCAGCTAAAGGTGGTATAGCAATTAAATTTTCTGATAAAAATAAAAAAAGAGAGTTTATGACTATAGATAGTTTAGACGATTTAATTGATAAATATGATGATATAGTTAAATTAATAAAGATATAAGTTTAATAAATGTATGTTCTCATATGATAAAAACTTGTTTAATAAGAAAAATAGTGCTATAATTAGTATGAGACATGGAAGGGAGGGATAATATGTCAGTAGATGTCAAAGTAAGGGATAATAATATAGATAGTGCCCTTAAAGTTCTTAAGAATAAAGTTGGTCCTACCCTTTCTGCTGTTAAAGATAGAAAAGAATATAAAAAACCTGGAGTTAGAAGAAGAGAAGAACAAAAGAGAAATACTATTAATTCTATAAGAAATAATAAAAAAAATAATTCGAGAAGAAGTTATAGTAAAATGAGTAAGAAAAAATATGCTGCTTAGTTTGGAGGAATATAATGGGTTTAGTTTTGAAAATTAATGAAGATTTAAAAAGTGCTATGAAAAACAAGGATAAAGATAGGCTTAGTGTTATTAGAATGCTTAAGAGTGCTATACAGCTTGCTAAGATAGATTTAGGGCATGAACTTAATGATGATGAGGTTGTTTCTGTTATTTCTAAGCAAATAAAAATGCGTAAAGATTCAATAACTGAATTTTCTAAAGCTGGTAGAGACGATTTAGTTTCTCAATATCAAAATGAGGTAGAGATATTAAATACATATATGCCCGAGGCATTGTCTTTAGAGGAGGTTAATAATATAATTGATTCTGTTTTTAATGAAGTTAGGCCTGAAGGAATGAGACAGATGGGAATTATAATGAAAGAAGTTTCTTCTAAAGTAAAGGGAAGATATGATATGAGTGAAATTAGTAAGATGATAAAAGATAGATTAAATAATTTGTAATTGAAATAATACAAGAAATAGAGTTAATCTTTCATAGATTTTTCTATTTCTTGTATTTTTTTTATAGATTTACTTGTTAAATAAGATATTTCTTTTATGTCATAATTTTTACTTTTTCTGATTTTTTATTGTGTTATAGTATTTTGAACAATACATTTGAATAATTTCTTTGTCTAAAGTTTCTTTTTGGCTAATTCAAACCTATATTTAATATTCTTCTAACTTAATGCTTTTTAGTTATTTTTATTTTGACTTATAGTTAATAAATTTTTCTTTTTCCATATTATCTAATATAACACTTTCTAAGATAGAAGAAATATCTTCTAGATAATCATAATACAAGATAGCAGCTAATTTTTCTAATTCAGATATTTCTTCTTTACATGTATTATTATAAACTAAATTATAATATTTTGGGTATCTATATTTATACTATGACATTATTATAAATTAATTATATTCAATATTTTTTTACTTTCTTTTTTAGGACAATTGCTGTATAATTAATTTAAGAATAGATAAGAGAAAGTAGGAGATAGTTAGTGAAGAAAATGTTTGGTTACGCGAAAGTTAATTCGGGGGGGGGTCAAATACTATAAATATATAGTATTAGTTCTATTTATATATGCAATTGTTATTACTGGTGGTACTTATGCTTACTATTATAGTAGTTCAAATAATAGTAATGCTATTAATGGGGATTTAGCGTTAGCTAATGCTAACTTAACAGTAGAAAGAATAGTACCAGATAGTGGTAATGCTAGATTAGTACCTTTACTAGATAAAAACTTAGATATAGCCTTAAAAGGAACTGGTGGAGTAAGTAGTTGTATAGATGGTAATAGTAATTTATCTTGTGAGGTGTATAAAATTACTATTAATAATACAGG
>CALVPO010000009.1 GCA_944351345.1 uncultured Bacilli bacterium
ATATCTTCAGTAACATAAACTGGTATAAAATCTTTACCATTATGTACTGCAAAAGTATGTCCAATAAATTCAGGATAAATTGTTGAACGACGAGACCAAGTTTTGATAACTTCTTTTTTTCCAGATTCATTCATTTTTTGAACCTTTTTTAGTAATCTAGGAAATACATAAGGTTCTTTTTTTAAACTTCTTGCCATATTCACTTAATCCTTTCCTTTATTTTTTCTTACGACTACTCACGATATATTTATCTGATTGTTTCTTATTTTTTCTTGTCTTATATCCTAATGCTGGTTTACCCCAAGGAGTCATTGGTCCTGATCTACCTACTGGAGCTCTTCCTTCGCCACCACCATGTGGATGATCGTTAGGATTCATAACTGAACCACGAACTGTAGGTCTAATACCCATATGTCTTTTACGTCCTGCTTTACCAATTTTTACTAATGAATAGTCTTCGTTACCTACTGTACCAATAGTAGCACGACAAGTTCCTAATATTTTTCTTGTTTCACCACTAGATAATCTTACTAAAACATATTTATCCTCACGTCCTAATATTTGAGCACTAGTTCCGGCACTTTTAGCAAGTTGACCACCTTTACCAGGCTTAAGTTCAATATTATGAATAATAGTACCAACTGGAATATTCATAATTTCCATAGCGTTACCGATTTTAACATCAACTTTACTACCTGATTCTATAACATCTCCAACATTAATTCCTTTTGGAGCAAGAATATAAGATTTAGTACCGTCCTTATAGCTAATTAAAGCAATATTTGCTGATCTGTTTGGATCATATTCAATTGCTTTTACTGTAGCAGGAACACTATCTTTAACTCTTTTAAAGTCAACTAGACGATATTTTCTTTTTACACCGCCACCACGATGTCTAACTGTAATTTTACCTTGATTATTACGACCATTAGTCTTCTTCTTGGTTACAAGTAAACTTTTCTCAGGAGTAGTTTTAGTAATTTCTGTGCTATCCAAATAGCTCATACCTCTTTGAGCATTTGTATTAGGTTTCAATACTCTTATTGCCATTTTTTAATCCTCCTTTTATTAGTCAAAACTAATAGTACTTCCTTTAGCTAGCTTAACAATAGCTTTCTTATATCTATTAGACTTTCCTTCATATTTTCCTACTCTTTTTTTCTTAGGATGAATATTCATTATATTTACTTTTTCAACCTTAACATTAAATATTTTTTCAATAGCTTGTTTTACTTGTGTTTTATTTGCTCTAACATCTACTTTAAATACGTATTTGCCTTCGCTTTCCATAGAAGCACTTTTCTCTGTTATAACTGGTTGAAAGATTATATCATAATTAACCACGAGTTAGCACCTCCTCTAATTTATTTAAAGCATCACTTGTTATTAACATATTATCAGCACTAACAACATCAAAAGCATTAACTTCTTCATAAGTAACAACCTTAACGTTTGCTAAGTTTCTTGCTGATAAGCATACATTTTCTGTAAGTTCACTAACTACTACTAATACTTTATTATTTTCTATTTTTAGATTAGTTAATAAATTTACCATCTCTTTTGTTTTACTTGTTGCAAATTCTAGAGAATCAATAACTATTAATTCTTTATCACTTACTTTATAAGATAATGCAGATAGTAATGCTAATCTTCTTTCTTTTTTGTTCATCTTTTTAGTGTAATTTCTATTTGGATTAGGTCCAAATACTATTCCACCTCCACGCCATTGAGTAGCTCTAATACTACCTTGACGAGCGTTACCAGTACCTTTTTGTCTCCATGGCTTTCTTCCTCCACCACGTACTTCAGATCTTGTCTTAGTTGAAGCGGTACCTTGACGCATATTTGCCATATTTAAAACAATAGCATTATGTAATACAGCATCGTTTGGAACAATTTTCCAAATGTTATCATTTAAATTTCCGTCCTTAACCTTATCACCATTAAGGTTTAATATCTCTATTTTAGACATTATTTTCTTCCTCCTTTATCACAACAATTATATCTTGTATTTATATTTTATGGATATATCTTATTCTTCTGTTTGTGATGGTGTTTCTTCATTAGTTTCTTCTTCAGCTACTTCTTCATTAGTTACTTCTTCGTTAGCTTCTTCTTTTACTTCTTCAGTAACATAAGTAATTAATTCAGTTTCTGGGTTGATTTTACCAGTATTTTTAATAGCTGATTTAATTAATACTAATGAGTTTTTTGGTCCAGGAACATTTCCTTTTATTAAGATAACATTATTTTCAAGATCAATTTGTATTACTTCTAGGTTTTGAACTGTTACTTGTTCATGACCCATATGTCCAGGCATTTTCTTACCTGGTAAAACTCTCATTGGTAACATTGTACCAAGCGATCCTACACCACGATGATATTGACTACCATGACCCATTGGTCCACGTGATTGGTTATGGCGTTTAATTACACCTTGTGTTCCCTTTCCTTTAGAAGTGCCAGTTACATCAACCATCTCTCCTAGAGAAAATATATCAGCCTTAAGTACTTGACCTAGGCTATATTCGCTAACATTAACACCTCTAATTTCCTTTAAGAAGCGCTTAGGTGTTGTATTAGCTTTCTTTAGATGTCCTGTCTCAGGTTTATTGCTTCTTGATTCTTTTTTATCAACAGTAGCAAGTTGTATAGCATCATAGCCATCGTTAGCAACAGTTTTGATTTGACTAACTACATTAGGTTCTACTTCAATTACTGTTACTGGAATTAACTTACCATTTTTAGCAAAAACTTGAGTCATCCCTCTCTTACGACCTAAGATTCCTTTCATTTTCTACTCTCCTCCTAAAATTTAATTTGTATATCAACACCACTAGGTAAATCAAGATGTTTTAAAGCATCTACTGTCTCTTTACTTGGGTTATTAATATCAATTAATCTTTTGTGTGTACGCATTTCAAACTGTTCTCTTGAATCTTTATCTTTATGAACAGCTCTAAGAATTGTAATTTTTTCAATCTTAGTTGGTAATGGTACAGGTCCACTTACTTCTCCACCAGTTCTCTTTACAGTTGCTACTATTTTAGCAGCTGCATCATCGATTATTTGGTGTTCATATGCCTTTAATTTGATTCTGATTTTTTCCTTTGACATATTCACTCCTCCTTTCGCCTATATCTGGTATAGACATAGCTCCGAACAAATTACCTGACCCCTATTAAATTATTACAACTTAACCGGGTGTGTCAGCAACTTTGCACATCCTCGCCACCTACACGTCTGTTATTGTACTATATATTTAAAGCTTTGGCAATACTTTTTATTCTTTTTTTTCACTTTTTTCTTAGGGTATAAATTACTAAACTGTCATTTACTACGCTTTTTATCTTTCAACTTGTTAATTAATTATCTTTTATAAGCCATATCTTTAAGTTTTTTTTATAAAATAAAAAAAATTATTAAATAAGCTAATATCTTCTCTTATTATTAACAATTATATTTTACTTCTTTCTTACTAATTTTCTAGCTTTTTTTCCATAGGAATTTCCCAAGAATTTAATATCATAGTTTTCTATAATTTTATATTTATCAGCTTCTAAATATTCGTTTTGCTTAGTCTGATTAAATAACTTCCAAATTTTATCTTGAATATCATAGTCATCTAGTCCAATAGTTTTAAAAAATATGTCAAAAGCAACAGTATCATTATAAAATGATAATAATTGTTCTATTTGAGGTATGCTAACACCTAATAAATCTAGAAAAAATAATACATATTCTGAATAAATATTTAATTCTTGAGTAAAAAAATTTCCTTTTTTATATTTTGGTGTAAATATTAGTTTTTCAGACTCTAATTCTTTTTTTGATACCATAGTTGGAGTAATAAAAAATGGTTCTAAAACTGTTGCATAGGTCATAGTGGAAAAATCTTTTGTTTGAATGCCATCATAATCTATCAATTTTATTGCTTTGCTACCATCTTTATTCTTATAAATCATTATATTATTATCATTAGCAAAGTCTGGAAATACTATAGCTTCTTTTTTTGCCCTTTTAAATATATCTTCAAAATAATCATAATCTTTAATAATCTGATTATAATCTAAATTTTCTTTCATAAAATTATAACGATTAATTCCTTTTATATAGTTAGATTTTACTCCAACAAAGCGTTTATTATTAAGATCATATAAAGCACTAACTGGTATTTCTATTTCTGGTATAGTCTCTATTTTTTTTGCAGCAAGCATTTTTTTCTCTATGTCATTATCATTTATTTTAGCAATTTCTAAATATATTGGATTATATATTTTTAGTATGTAATCACCATCCTTATATATATTAGACGTTTCTCCTGATGCAAATATTGGTTTTTTTATCACTTTTTTCATATCTATATATTCTTTTTTCATTTTATTCCTCCTTTATAAATTTAAATATAAATATTATTTTTTCTTAATTAACTTTTTTACATTTGTACCTTTTATTCTCATAATATTATATTTATCTAATAATCTATACTTATCATCACCTAAAAATTCATTTTTTTCACTTTGACTAAATAATTTCCAAACTTTATTTTGAATATCATAATCATCTAAGCCTATTATTTTAAAGAAGTCATCTAGAGTTTTATTTTTATAAGTTGGATCTATTCCAAATTCTGATATACTAATATTTAATAAATCTGCAAAAAATAGCGCATATTCTGAATAAATATTTAAGTCTTGAGTAAAAAATAATTTATTTATATATTTTGGTGTAAATATTAATTTTGTTTTATATGGGGAAAAAGGGATTAAGAGTTTTGATACATCAGTCGCAGGATAGTTTTTTATTTGAATTCCTTCATAGTCTATTAATGTTAACTTACTTTTTATTAGTTTATAATTTGATACTATTAAATTATCATAATTAGAAAAATCTGGAAATACTATAGATTCTTTTTCTGATCTTTTAAATATATCTTCAAATAAATCATAATGCTCAATAATTCTTTTATATTTACCTATATTTTTATCAATATAATCTCCATAAGATAGGCCCTTTATATAGTTATATTTAGCTCCTAGAAAAATTCCTGTATCTATATCATATAAAGCACTAATTGGTACTTCTATTTCTGGAATAGATTCTATTTTTTGTGCATTAAGTATTTTTTGTTCCATATTTATATTAATAAGTGCTATATCTTTTATATAATCTTTTTTATATATTTTTAATATATAATCTTTTATTTTAAAAATATAGGAATTAGTTGTTTCTGTTAAAATTATATTCTTTTTAAATTCACTTATATTAATATATTCTTTTTGCATAACTTCCCCCCTAATTGTTTATTGTTAAACAGCTAAAAAATATTAGATTTGCTTTTTTAAATGCTATTATAGTTCATTAATAGTTAAAGTGTCAAGCGAAATGGATTATAATTTTTAATTATCTTAATTCATTCTCGGTAAGCCATTCTACTTCTCAGGTACCTTATATTTTTCAATGGCTTAGTATAGTATTGCTAGTATACTATTATATTTTTTTCATATTTATCTATATAATAATTTTCCTTTAGAAAGTAATATATTTAATTTTATTTTGTTCTAGTACACTTTTAATAATTTTTTTATTAATTAATTTTTCTTGCACTTTATAAAAATAGAATCTAAATAAATACTTATGTGGAATTTTACAATATAAAAAAAGAAATAATAAACTCTATAGTTATATTATTTCTTAGTTATTCTTACTTTTATTTTAGTAGTTTTAGCAGCATATGTAGCTTTATTATCGTCACCTTCAGCTTTTACTGTTACTTCATAGTCGCCTTCAGTATATCCACTTAAATCAACTTGTGCAGTTATCATAGATGAGTCTATAGCATTTACTACATTTTGAGTTCCTTTAACAACAACTGATGTTTTACTAGAATTTTCTCCTATTGCTACAGCTTTGTAACTAGGATCTAGATTAATCGTTTCAATATACACATCATTTATTTCTTTAGTTATTTCTGTACCTAAGTTAACTGCTACTTTTATAACTTCTACTTCATTATTATTATTAGTTATTTCTTTTATTCCTGATGGCTTAGAAATAATAACATCATATGTCTTGTTTTCGTTTAATCCAGTTACATCAACTTCTACTGGAAGGTAATCTAATTTATCTAAAATATCTTGGTTTCCATAGACTGTTACTTTATTAATATTAGTAGTTATATCATCTATTGCTTTACCAAATTCTAAATCACCTGTTGGTATAATTTTTATAGGAACTTCTTTTTTTGGTGACTCAATAGTAATTTTTGCTGATAATTTTGATGGTTCCATTTCAATTCCTTTAACTATTTTTCCATCGCTATCGTATGCTACTAATTTAATATCATCCAATTCATTTATTCCCATTTTTGGTTCAACAATTTTATTGATATCAACTAAGGCTTTAACAATAGCAACTTCTTTTAATTTGTGCTCTGCGCCCTTTATTACAACTTCTTTTTCACTTAAAGTAATATCTCCAACCGATAGTTTTTTATCAAGTTTGTTTTGATTAATTATATCAATTGAAGCTGTTCTAGTTTCACTTACTTTAGGATAAATTGTGATATTTACAGTCGATGGGTCTAATTTATAATCAACAGAGGTTATAGAACAATCATAATCTAATGTTATAGTATGCATTCCTTCTTTTAAATTAGACAAATCTGCAGTTACACTACCTTGGGATAATTGCTTTGCTAAATATAAATCAACTTTTCTTCCTATTAATGTCACGTCAACATTATCAGGTAATCCTTCTATTACATATGAATTGCTATTATAAGTTACTTTTACTTTTTGATCATATAATACTTCTACTGAATCATCTATTATTATTGTTGATTCACTGTCAACATATAGAAATAGGCAAACAGCAAGTATTAAAGATATAAATACTAAAGTATTTTTTCTGGTAAGCCATTTTTCTAATCTATCAGTTTTACTACCAAATTTATCTCCTAATACTAACATTATTTTAGTAATTGGTATTATTATAAATTTATCAATTATTTTATATATTAGTCTAAAAACACTAGCGATAGTCATAAACAAACCTTTAATTATTTTCATGTCCAGCACCATCCTTTACTTCATTATTGTTTATGTCTTCATCTTCGTCAAATTCATCATCAAGTAGTACTTCACGGCGTGGTCTTAATTCTTCTACTAGCATCATTCTAGCATCATCAATAGATAGGCCATAATTTAAAACTCCACTTATAGCCATAGAAATTTTACCAGTTTCCTCACTGACAACTATAGCAATAGCATCGGACTCTTCACTAATACCAAGAGCAGCTCTATGTCTTGTTCCAAGTCGCTTATTTATTTTTGTATTTAAGCTAATTGGGAAAACAGCTCCTGCACTAGTTATTCTATTTCCTTGAATAATTACTCCACCATCATGAAGAGGATTTCTTGGGAAGAATATTGAGATAAGTAATTCACTTGATATATCAGCATATATTCCTTTACTTCTAACAATATAATCGTTTAAACTAACTTCTCTTTCAATAACAATTAAAGCTCCTATTCTAGATTTTCTTAGATAATCTATAGCGTTCATTATTTCGTAAATCATTTTTTCTCTTTCATCCATGGTTAAAACATGATGATTAGTAAGAATCTGTTTTCTTCCTAAATGCTCTAATATATTTCTAATTTCTGGTTGAAATATAATAATTAGGGCAAGTGGTCCCCACATAATTACATATTCTAAAAGTAAGCCTACTGTAGTTAAATTTAACCAATCACTAAGTATTTTTATGATAACTATAATAACTATTCCTTTAAAAATAAGTACCATTTTTATATTATTTTTAAGACTTTTTAGTACATAATAGATTAATACCCATACTAAAGATATATCTATAATTTTTTGTACAACTGCAATAAAACTACTAACCGTCATTTATATACCTTCTTTCTATAATAAACTAATTATAACATAGTTTGTTTAAAATAAGAATACCCTTTTAAATAAATTTATTAGTACTTATTAAAAAAACAAATTTTTTATAAACTATTTGATATATTAAATAATTAATAAATTAGTGCTATATTTTATTTAAAGAATAGGTAGGTAATATAAATCTTATTTAGAATTATTTTATTCTAATAATTTTCCAAACTTGCCAATTATTATAATAACTAGTTTTTACTGGCCCCCAAGTTTTAAAATATTCATAATCGCTAGTACAACCATTTGAGCCAGCATGTCCTGCATCATAAAATTTTTTATTTCCAGCATAAACATTAGTATGTTGTTTGTTATACCATAACATTATATCTCCTGGTTTTAATTTCCCAGCTTGTTCTAATTCTTTTGGCGTTTTAGCATTACAATCAATTATTTTTACTTTTTTACTTTTTGTTATTTTTGAGGCTGCTGAACCTTGTATTGAATTAACTTTACTATTACTATTATATGCTTTATATATAGTTTCTCCATTTTTTAATATTCCTATATCTATTAGAGCCCATGATACATATTGAGCACAGTTGGTCTCTCTTCCATTCTTTCTTTCTTTTTTAAATGTGCCTTCTATATGACTATTGCTATAATGCCATTTTTTTCCAACTTCATAATCTTTTTCTACTGTAGTAGACATTTTATCAAGAGCATTTATAAAATCTTGAGCACTAGAAGAAATATTATTTTCAGAAGAACTATTAGTATCGTCATTACTAGTATTATCACTAGCATTATCAGCAGAAATTATAGTTTTATTTGGCTCTTCATCATCTGTTTCTTCATATAATTGACCATTTCTCGATTCCTCTTCTATAATTTTTTCTTGTTCTTTAATAGTTTCTTCATAACCAGCAATTTCCTCAATTTTACTTAAATTAGCATTAGCAATACAATCTCTATATGGAATGTTAAAACTAGAATCTACTTTATCTACTAAATTCATCGCTACTCCTACTACAGTTGGAACAAAAAATAAAAATACACACATTAAAATTCTTTTTAATACGATACTTAAATTTTTTTTCATTTCATCCTCATTTGTCATAACATTTTTAGCAAAATCAACTGTAATCATGGCAATTAATCCTATAGGTACAAGGATAAAGGCTAATTTAATTATTTCAAAAATAAAATAAATAACTTTTAATACAGCACTGCTTTGACATGGATCACTTAAAAAAAACATGACTACCTCCTATATATGAGTGTACCAAATTTCTAATAAAATGTCATTAGTTTTAGAACAAAAGTAAAAATAAATTTTGGTTATTACCACATTATAGTACAAACAATATATAAAAAAGACTAATGTATAGGGTTAAATAAAATATTATTTTTGCCCTTATAGTCTTCTTTATTTATTAATCTTTTATTCTGATAATTTTCCAAACCTTCCATTTGTTATAATAGCTAGTTTTTACTGGTCCCCAAGTCTTAAAATATTCATTGTTACTAGTACAACCATTTGAACCAGTATGTCCTGCATCATAAAATTTCTTATTACCAGCATAAACATTAATATGTTGTACGTTATACCATAACATTATATCTCCTGGTTTTAATTTCCCGTCCTGTTCTAATTCTTTTGGAGTTTTAACACTTGCATTAATTATTTTTACTTTTTTACTATTTTGAATTTTAGTAGCACCTGATCCTTTAATTTCATTTTTACCATTAGCATAAGATTTATAGATTACTTGATTTTCTTTTAGAACTCCAATATCTATAAGAGCCCATGATACATATTTAGCACAATTAGTCTCTCTTCCATTTTTTCTTTCTTTATCAAATGTATTTTCAGTGTGATTATTACTATAGTGCCATTTTTTCCCTTTTTTATAATCTTTTTCTACTATAATAGACATTTTATTTAAAGAATTTATAAACGCTTCTGCATTAACTATATTATCTTGATTAGATTGATTATTAATAATTGGTGGGTTTGAATTTGATGTAGTAGTACTAGTATTTGGAATATTAGTAATATTATTAGTTTGAGAATTGGTATTTTGTTCTGTATATTGATTGTTATTTTGAATAGAATTATTATTGCTAGTTACATTAGTATCTGGGATTTGATAATTATTAGTAGTAATATTATCATTAGTAATAGTAGTATCATTAGTGCTAGTAGATGGGATATTAGTATTATTTATATTATTATCAGTACTATTATTATTTGTAATAATATTTGTATTAGTCTCATTAGTTAAAGTATTAGACTCTATATTATTATTATTTTCCGAATTAGCATCTGATGTGGTAATATCATCATTACTAGGATTAATCATTGAGGATTCTTCTGCATTTTCTTTAATATCATTATTACTATCATCATTATTAGTATTATTGTTAACACTTTGAGTATTAGTAGTATCTTCTTTTTGCAAATTATTCTTTTTAGTTTCTGATAATTGTTTATTTAATTCATTATCTTTACTTATAATTTCTTCTTTAGCTTCTAGAGCAATTTCATAATTTTCTATTTTCTCTATTTTATTTAAACTAATATTTTCTATACATTCTTTATATGGAATTTTAAAACTAATTCCTGTTTTACTAATTAAATTAGTTATTGTAGTAATAATTGCTGGAATAAAGAATATTACTAAACATATAATAATTTTTTTTATAACTATATTTATTTTTTTATCTAATCTATTATCTTTAATAATAATAGATTTCAAAAAATCTACTATTATTAATACTATTAATACTATTGGCATAATTATAATAAAAGCCTTAATAACTACTAAAATAGAAAAAATAATTTTTAATATATCACTTGTTTGACATATTTCATTTAAAAGCAACATATACATCACACCTAACTAAACAATTTTTTGCCTATTATAGCACAAATATTGTAAAAATAAAGAAAAAAAGAAATAAATTTAAAAATAAGCATTAATTTTAAAGTTAAATTTCAGCTTTAAAGTAAAGTGAAATTTAGTATTAGAAAGAATTATTTTTTTTATAATACTATTTCTAAAACTAAATTGCAAAGAGTAATTATTTAATTAAAATTTAAGTTTAGAAAGCAAAAAAACTAGATTTCAATTTAAGAGTTTAGGACTTAAAATTATCTAGTTTTTTCTATTTTTTTATATTATAATACTTTTTTATTGAAATTTAGTTTTATATTAACATTTTAAAAATAAAATTTATTTCTTTTTTTCTGGAACAGGATCATAGCCACTACTTCCCCAAGGAGAACATCTAAATATTCTTTTGAGTGATAAATACCACCCCTTAATAAATCCATATCTATTAAGTGCTATAATGGCATATTCAGAGCATGTTGGTGTATATCTGCAACTATTATGCCAAGGACCTGGAATATTCCTATATACTTTAATAAGTTTAATACTAAGCCACTTCATACTAATTTAATACATCTTGAGAAAATTTTCCATTCTCAAATATTTTTACCTCCTTACCATCATGGGTAGTTCCTATAATATTAAGATCATCTGTACCTATCATAAAATCAACGTGTTGTTTAGATACGTTTATACCATGTAAAAATAATTCTTTTTCATCCATAGAAGTACCATTTTGAATACACTCGCTGAAACCAGCACCTAGGGCTAAGTGACAAGAAGCATTTTCGTCAATTAAAGTAGTTCCAAAATTAATATTCATAGCATCAATTGGACTTCCTGCTTCTACTAAAGCTACCTCACCTAAATAACAAGAGTAATCATCACTATTTATAATTTCTTCTAATACTTCTTTTCCTACTTTAGCATCAAAATCTATAACTTTACCATCTTGAAATTTGATCCAAAAAGAATCTATGCAAGCATCATTATAGAAAAGAGGTTTAGAACTATATACTATACCATTAGTTTTATTATAAACAGGGCTAGTAAATACTTCATAACTAGGCATATTTACTATACATAATTCATCTCTAGCACCGCTATATAGATAGTTTTCTGGTAAGTATATTTCTAAGTTAGTTCCTAGAGAGTTTTTATAGTGTAATTTTTCTAAGTTAAGACTATTTAATTTATTTATAATTTTCATATTCTTATTTATTAAGTTATCCCACTCTTTTACTGGATTATCTCTATCAATCATACACATTTTATATATAGCACTCTTTAGTTTGTCATAAGCTAATTCATCATTTTTATAGATTGATTTAGCCCAGGCTTCTCCAGGGTATGAGGCTATACACCAAGCTAGTTTGCATTGTAATTGTAATTTTCTATATAATGGTTTAGTACTCCTTTGTACTTTAGTTGCATAACTTATTTTTTTAGGATCAATATCGTTATTGAGGTTAGGTATTTCTGTTTCAAACATTAAAAAACTGGCACCTTTTTTTACATATTCATCCCAAATACTTTTATTAAAGTATGGGCTATTATCTATATCAGTATAAGACATAGTTTTTAGTTCATCATGTACTTTATATTTATCTTCACAATCTAGATATATATCTTCTACACCTATGCTTTTAACATATTTAACTATTTTATCAATAAATGGTTGAATTTCTTTATTATAACTTATAACTAATACACCTATATTCTTTACGTTAGTACATCTATCTATTAATAATTTAATATATTTATCATCCATTATATCACCTTCCTCATAAATATAACATAAATTAGTAATTTTATAAATACTTAAGATTCAATTTTTATTAATGTTGAGTTATCATTATCTTTATATAAAGTTAACATTTCTAAAACAGTTTTTTGTATTTCATTTTTATCTTCCATATTTATTAATTTATCATCATATTCTTTTATTTTATTATTTAGTTTCTCATCTTTAGAATAATATTCTGACACTATTACATCTTTGCCATAACTATTTTTTATTTTTTCTATATTATCATAATTTTCTGTGATACCAATAATAGATTTATATAAGCCATCTTTATCCTCATAATAAACATAATTGCTAACTAAAGTATTATCTACCATAGTATCATAAGAGGAATATGCTCCTGCTTGTACTAAATATATTTTCTTACCTTTTACAACATTATCTATGTTTCTATCATAAATTTGATAGACTAAACTACCACATATTAAGCCACATAAGCATGATAAGAATATGGGGCCTAATATTTTTTTTAAGAATTTTTTTAGCATTTTATCACCCACGACAAGTATATAATAATATTATTAAATATAATGTCGAATTATTTATATTTATTATTTTATTATTAGTAATATATATAATTAGCCAAGAATATTTTATATTAAAAGATAGTAAGCAGGGATAAATAATTTTTACTTACTATCTTTTGTTAAATATACAATTAAAGTTTTACACTTATATGAGGTCTATAATAAATTGGTAATACTTGAGAAGTTTTTTCATAATTGTAAAACTTTTTACAATTAGAATTCGAACTAAAATCAATTGTTGACCCACTTATATCAGGAGTACCCGCCATTTTAAATTCTATTCTATGATATGGAATATTATTTATTTTTAATTGAGTGTTTGAACCTCCACAAGATTTTAAATTTATAATATTATCAGTAGTTTTGTATCTATTTACACCATCATCGCTATTTATTGTGATCGTTGCATCTGTAATATTATTTACTACTGTAATCGTTGAAACTGTTAGGCTACCAGTAACACTACTATTGGTTGTTTTATAAGAATAATCTACATAATATTTATTATTATTACCAAAAGAAAATATCTTGTTAGCTTTACGTATAAGATTTGATTCTATAGTATCAATATATCGCATGCCTACATCTAGTGCTTGGTCAGCATACGTACCGCCCCCATAAAAAATACGTTGTTTAGAAGTATAATAATTATATCTATCGGCATATTCACATACTGCACCAGGAGCGGCCCAATATAATTTCTTAATTTTTGAATTGTCACACGGAGATGCTCTAGATATACTATCAATTGAACGAATTAATCCAGCACTATATTCTTGAGCAATAGTATTAGTACCATTACTATAATTTTTTATGTAACTATAGACACTGCCAGAACTTGTTCCTGTTGATGAAGTATACGTATTACCTGAACTAGAACCAACAACATCGTTTAAGGCAAGATCACATACTCCATTAGAATTATTTATAGTATACCATGATTTTCCCATATATGTAGTAGTACCACCTTTACTAGCACAAGTAAAATTCCTAGTCCAATTAGCTGTATACCTTTTATTACCAGTAGAGCCTTTTGATATTGATACTGATGTTTGAGGTGTACTTCCATTTGAACCTGTCCATCCTTTAAATGTATACCCTATTTTAGTTGGTTTTTTTAATTTAAAAGTATTAGTATTAGTGTTATAAGTTGCAGGATTACCTGGGTTTGTTCCTCCATTATAATTATAACTAATATTATATGGGGTTGCCTCCCATTTAACATACAACGTACTCAAAGAATTAAAATAGGTATTTGTAAAATTTGAAGTTATATAGCCATTTTTATTTATAAGTTGTGTTCCACTTCCACCAGTACCTGTATAATATCCTCCAAATGTATACCCTGTTCTAGTTGGTTTGATAACTGGATTTGATGAAGTTGTCATTTTCTTTGAAGCTGAAAGATGCTCATCTAAATATACTCCATCATTATAATTTAAATATATTTGTGATGTTACATTATTAGGTGTACCTGTATTTTCTAAGTTTATTTGAATTCTATATTTTTGTCCACCCAATTTTATATCAGTTCTTACTAATAATCTAATATCATAAGTTTCATCACTATATATATTACTAATAGGAATTATTATATACACATAGTCAGAATTAGCTCCTGTCAAATTTCCTTCTAATTTAATTTCACCAAATTCTAAAAAACTATCTATTTCTTTTTGATAGTATGTATTATCACCTGTAACAATATATTTTTCTCTATACTGATCATACATTCCATACGTAATGGTATTGGTATTTTTGTCAATAGAAATTCTTTTAATACTAGAATCTTCAGCATCACCCACTACTAATTCTACATATAAAGGATTACTAGAATTATTATAACTTAATATACTAACTGATTTTCCTTCAAGATCATTCATAATATTTTTAGTAATATTAATTTTATCTGATAATATTGCTGTTGAAAAATAAACATCTTCATTTTTATCTTTAAATTCATATGTTAAATTTAGTAAATAATAAGTAACAGAAAACGCTAGTACTGATGCTATTATGATTTCTACTAACATGTATCCTTTATTATTTAATTTTTTTTGCAACATATAATTCACCCCAAACCTAAATTAGAATAATAATAATCATCACCATTTTTATATTCAACTATAAAAAGATATTTATAACCATCATCAATATTAATTTTATTTTCTAAAGAATCATCAGCATTAGAATCATTAAAAGGATAATAATTGCTGACATAATCTATGTAATCTTTAAATGTTTGATGAATATTTGCTTCGTTTTTTAACTTTCTTACAGAATCCTTATTGTACTTTACAACATACATTTTATTAACATTATACGTTGTTACTAGCGAAGCACAATAATCTTTAGAATTTCCATCGTTAAAAATATTAGTATCACATGCTGCCCCATTTATTATAGATTTAGGTGTACTACCAACGCTTGATAATACACTATTTAGTTTAGGATTGCTACCAATTAGTAAATTATTAATAATACCTTTTATGGCATATATACCATCTATATCAAAATAAGTAGTTCTAATATTATATAAGTTATATAATCTTGAAAATGTAGCATATAAACCTATTAATGTAGTTAATACTACTGTTGAGGTTATAACAGCTTCTGCTAGCATAAAACCTTTATTATTTTTCATTTTTATCACCTTTATTATTGCTATTCTCTAGAATATATTATATAATAATTATGAATTAATGTAAAGATAAAAAGAATGGAATGGGATAATGATGAATAATACAGAAAATGTTAATAATAGTAATAAAGTTAATAGTAATACTAATAATTTTAATGACTATGCTACTAAGAAGGTTATTAATTTTGAAACTACTCCAATAGTTGATATAGTTAATTATATATTACTTACAGCATCTAAGAAAAATGCTTCCGATATTCATTTTGATCCTGCTGATAATTATATGAAAGTAAGATTTAGAATTGATGGTAAGTTAGATACTTTTACTATTGTCCCAAATACTGCTAAACAAAATTTAGTTGCTAGATTAAAAATATTATCTGGTATGAATATTACTGAAACTAGACTTCCTCAAGATGGAGCCATTAGAACTGTCATAGAAGGTGTTAGCCTAGATATGCGTGTATCTGCTCTTCCTACTAAACGAGGTGAAAAAATTGTTATTAGAATTATGGATTATTCTATGAGTTTAAAGGGTTTAGAATCTTTATGTTTTAATGATATAAATTATAAAAAAGTTTTAAAGATGATTAGTGAACCTAATGGAATTATTTTAGTAACTGGGGCTACTGGTAGCGGTAAATCAACTACTGTATATTCAATACTAGAAAGACTTAATACTGAAGATGTTAATTTAATTACAGTTGAAGATCCTGTTGAGATGGAACTTGAAGGAATTAATCAAGTACAAGTAAATAGTGAAATTGGACTTGATTTTGCTACTGTTTTAAGAAGTATTTTAAGACAAGATCCTAATGTAATTATGATTGGAGAGATTAGAGATAGTGAAACTGCTCAAATAGCAGTTCGTGCGTCTATTACTGGACACTTAGTATTATCAACAATACATACTAATAACTCTTTATCAACTATTGAAAGATTACTAGATATGGATGTTGAAAGATATTTATTATCTAGTGCTTTGGAAGGAATAATTTCTCAAAAGTTAGCTAGAAAATTATGTGATAAATGTAAAAAAATTAGAGATACTAATGAATATGAGAAAAATCTGTTTAGGACTGTTTTAGGTTTAGAAGTTAAACAAGTATATGAACCTATTGGATGCCCTGAATGTAGTTTTGGTTTTAAAGGAAGAGTTGCTTTACATGAAGTACTGCTAATAAATCAAGATATAAGAGATGCTATTAGTAATAACGTTTCAAGAGAAAAACTTAGAAATTTAGTATACAATAAGGATGTAATAACTATGATTCAAGATGGATTTTATAAAGTACTAGCTGGCTTTACTACTATAACAGAGGTTTTAAAATTAATAGAATTAGACGATGAAATTGATGAAATAAAAAAATAGTAGTTATAATAAAATTAATAATTACTATTTTTTATGTAAATATTTTTTTTAAACTTAATCTATGATTTTGTTCTAGCTTTTGTTCGGCATTTATAGCTTTAATTATGTCTAATTTTATTGCTGAAATTATTTTTTTAACTACTTTTGATTGTTGAGTTGCAAATAAAGGAGTTGTTGATACTTTGATAATTATGTCAGCTTCTTTTTTTGAACAAAACATCTTTTTTTTACACTCTACAAATGATTCAAAATAATTAAGTATCAGATCACATATATTGTGACTATTATCTGTATCAAGAGAAATACATTTACAATATAATAAATTCAAAGCATTTACATCTAGAGTATTAAAATAACTTATTAAATCACTCACATTAATAGTGCTAATACTTTTCAAAAATAAATCTATATTAGTATTTTTAATATCTTCTATAAAACTAGTATATGTAGCTATATCAAAATCTGAGGATTTTTTAAATTCTACATTATATATATCTCCATATATATCACATACATATTTTTTAGGATTTAAATAAACTTCTTTTTCCATATTTTTTTCACCTCCTTTTTTATAGAAAACATATTTACTATACTACTCTTTTATTTTGTTTAATTAAAAAAATATTCATAGGTTTTTATGAATATTTAATTGTTACTATATAACTTAAAAGTTAATTTCTTTATAATAATATAATTTGTGACTATTTTTTTAATTTTATTTTTATATCTGATAGATATTTCTTTCTTATATTTTCAACTATTTCATTTGATATATCATTTAAGATATGGGATAAACTAGAATTATTAGTGATTATAAAAGAACTAATATTAGTATAATCTTTAGAATGTGTCATATATTCGTATGAAATTCCATTATATAAATTAATTGCAGATTTTTCATTAATATAATTAAAATTATTATTATTATTTAAATTTATATTTTCATCATAAGTTAGACTAACTATACAATCTAATTGTTTACTTAATTCATTAATAGAATAGTTTAGGTATCTATAATATACTTCTTTGGGAAATTTTTTTTCTAAAAACATTTTATAAAGTAGTGGCAAATTAACATTACAATCTACTAAAATAATGTCATAATATGAATTTGATGAGTTAGCTAATTCTGTTAAAATAGTATTTAAATTTTTATCCTCTAAATAAAAATTACTATTAGAATCTATAGTTTTTACTAGTAAGCCACTAATTCTTAGATAGTTTGCTAATTCTTCTAATAGATAATTTGAGGATCCTGAAACCCCAACAACATAAGTTGTTTTACTTTTTTTCAGTTCATTAAATTTACTTATAGCATCTGAAATATTTTTTAATTTATATAACTCTAATTTTTTATAATGTAGTTTTCCTAGTTCATCTAATGTTTCAAAATTGACTCTTCCAGATATTGTATCAATGTTGTATTTAAATGACGAAAATACTTGGTTATCTCCATTATTATAAGTTAATGATTGATATAAATTATCCCAATACCATATTTTTTTTGCTTCTCCTCTTTTAAAAGAACTAAAGTCTTTTTTACCTGCTATGCCAAATTTAATTACTAAATCTTCTGTATTATCCCAACCATCTGCTCCTTTAAGAACTTTATGTCTTAGATCTAAAGTTTTCATTCTGTAAATAGTTTCTCTTTTTCTTGTTTCCCATGGTAAATTAGGATCTGACTCACTAACACTATTAACTAAGGAAGCTATATCCGGTCCGAATTCTTTATAAATATATTCTCTTGTACAATCTGTTGATTCAACTACATCATGAAGTAATGCTGCGGCTAAAATATTATCATCATTACTAAATCCTGATTCGTATAGTTTGGTTGCAACACTAATAGGATGAAGAATAAAAGGTTTTTCTTTTTCTGCTTTTCTTACCTCACCAGCATGATAATTTCTTGCTACTTCATAAGCTTTTTTTACTACATTCACTATAAACACCTCATAAGTAATGATAACATATTTATTTTAATATTATTTAAAGTTAACTAAATTTTTTATTCTAAATGTGGTTCTTCATATATATATTTTTTGGTTGCACAATTATAAGTAACTTTAATATAACTTTTTTCTCTATCTATTTCTTGTTTGTCTTCATTAAGCATATCTCCATCCGTTAAATAATCATTGTTAATTAATGTTTGTATTGGAATTTGACTATTCTTAATTTCTTGTTCTCCTATGTATGTTATACTTCTTTTAGTTACGCCACCACCACATGTTTGACCATCTAAAGTTATTTCATATCTATTATCTGACATGTACATTTTAGCAGCACTTATTATAGATTTGTTTAAATTTTTAAAATTGTCCTGTTGATTTTTTCTAATCATGCTTGTTACAGTTGGCACCATTATGGCTGCTAGTACTCCTAATATTATTACTACTGCTAACATTTCTACTAAAGTAAATCCTTTATTATTTAATTTCATTTATATCACCATTCCATTTTCTAATATAATTATAACATTAATTAGTCTAAAATAAAATAAAAAAAGATTACTTATTATTATATAGATTAATCTTTTTCTTATATTAGCTAGTTATTGTAGATGTAATACCACTTCCGTTACTAGATGTAAATGATATAGTTGCTGACCAAGTTCCACTATCAGTTTGGGAACTTCCTGTTTCATTTATCCAAAATATTATCCAATATTGTTTATATGAGCCTGATGCTGGACTTGTACTTGTTACTCCTCCACTAGGAGTTAAAGATAAATTTGATACAAATGTAGTCTCCGATGTACTTGCTGCTTTTATGTCACTATCTGTTGCTGAGGTTATAGTTGGTACAGTAGTAGCATTTGTCATTAAGGCCCATTTTAAATTCGGTGTTGGATTAGTAAATTTAATTTTTCCATTTACTACAGCAACGGCTGTACTATTATTTCTAATGGTAAAAGTATATACTCTACAAATTACATTACCATTACCATCAACGCATTTATTGCTAGATGTACCAGTAAATGCCTTTGCTAAAACATTAGTAGAATTATTATAAGCATATTGTGGAACCATTGGTTTACTGGCATAAGTACTGCTAGGTGCTGTTAGAGATGGAGTTCCTGAAGTTGTAGTTGCACTGTTAGAAAGTTGAAAGGCTAAACTAGCAGTAGCAGCTGTTCCAGTAATATTATTTGTTGCTGTTGCACTAATTGCAAAATATGCATAAGTTGCTCCTGTTGTTGTAATCATTAGAGTTGCAATTAAAATAACTAAAGTTAATATTTTTTTTGAATCATGATCTTTTTTTTGATTTGAATTACTTTTATCATTGTTTTCACTCATATATATTCCTCCATATCTTAATTTTATTATATCACGTAACTAATTAAATTTCAATACTTTCATAGTAAATTCATAAATGTTGTTTAAGGTGTGTTTATAAAAAATAGTTAAA
>CALVPO010000010.1 GCA_944351345.1 uncultured Bacilli bacterium
TTCATTTTATAGTAAAATAGTAATAAAAAAGATAGTTTTGACTTTTATTTAGTCTTTTCTATCTGAACTGTAACCAATAAGCTAAAATACTTATTACTTAATTTTATAATTACTTCTTTAAAGCTTCTTTGTTAGTTCTTTCTTTAATATTATACTTCTTAGTTCTTTCTCTTAAGAAATATAATTTAGCACGTCTAACTTTACCTTTCTTAACAACTTCAATTGAATCAATATTAGGACTGTGAATAGGAAATGTTTTTTCAACACCTACACCACTATAAACTGCTCTAACAGTAAAAGTCTCAGATATTCCACTATTCTTACGAGAAATTACAATTCCCTTAAAGTTTTGAATTCTATGAACTTCTTTACCATTTCTAAAGTCCTTAATTTTACATCCAACTACTACTGTATCCCCAACTCTAAATTCAGGAACATTAGGATTAAGTTGTTTTTCAGTAATCTTTTCAATTAAATTTTTACCCATAATTCCATCTCCTTTACGACAACTTTGTGTATAACGCAATCATAGTAACATACCATCGAATTGCCACGTCATTAATTATAACATAAATACCATAAATTACAAGTATTTTTCTAAAATTTATACAAAAAAGAAGGCAATACAACAAAAAGATTTTCTTCTATTTTATATTATCTTGTACCTGATCTAATCCTAACTTATCTGTTTCAGTAATAGAAATCAAATTTGTATTTTCAAATATAGACTTAATATTATCTTCAACTTTATTACCATTATATTGAAATCTAAATTCATAATATTTACCATTTTCTAGTTTCAAATCAGCCAAAAACGAATTATACACTTCTACCTTAGTAACCTCATCCAACTGAAATTGCTTCAAAGTCAAATATGTCTTATTACTATCTTCTTGCTTTTCCACATCAATTACCTGATAAGTTCTAATAAACGTATCAATATCCTTATCTTCTATCACAACAGTTTCAATAATATCTTTTATATATTCTTCATCAAAATCATCATTTATCCAAAAACTAAAAATATAATTCTTATCTGTACCAAACAAAAATACTGTATTTATATTCTTAAAAGAAGAAGATTGAGACACTTTTTCATTACCAATTAAATATCCATTATAATCTCCAGTTATTTTACTAACAAAAGAAGGATTACTTAAAGTCATATAAGTAAAATGTTGTATCATAGCATGTTCCTTCATTATTTTAACTGGTGTAAAAATTGTACTATTAACATTATGTTTCTCTAACACAAAATTTAATAAATCTAAATCACTAGCAATATTATATTTCTTAAAAAAATCTTCTTTATCTTTTTCATCAAACATTGGTTCATCTAATAAAGAATCAATATTTTTAGGAGCTATACTAATTCTAAAAATAGCAACCTCATTCCCATTTTTATCATCTAATTGATATACTTTACTATCTTCACTCTCATACCTAACCACATAATCAGTAAAATCATTTCTTATCTTTATATTTCTAAAAACAAGAAAATTACCATCTATATCTTTCTTACTAACTACCATATCATCATGTAATTTAAAAGAATTCATATATTCATTATAACTTTTATCTGATATATTTTCTGAGTTATATAATATATAATTAAAACCTTTATACCCTAAATATACAACAACAAATAAAATAACTCCTATTATTAACAAAATTTTTTGTACCCTTTTTACCACCTTATCACTCCTATAATAAAATAGTATCATAAAAATATTTATTACACAAGCATTTTTCTAAAATTTATACAAAAAAAGAAGATTATTCATCTCCTTTACTTTTCTTATTTTTTATTAAAACTTCTTTTCTAGATAAATTTAACCTTCCACGTTTATCATAACCAGTTACCATAGCCATTATCTCATCTCCAACTTTAACAACATTACTAGTCTTAGGAACCCTATCTAAAGCAAGCTGAGATATATGAATAAGTCCTTCACAACCAGGCCATACTTCTACAAAAGCACCAAAATCTTGAATACTAATAACTTTAACATTATATATCTTACCAATCTCTACTTCTCTAGCAACATCTTCAATCATTCCAATAGTCTTCCTAATAACCTCAGGATCATTATGATAAACAATAACTCGACCATCATCTTCTAAATCAACCTTAACTGCATCTTTATCTTGAACAGTCTTAACATTAGAAGCCTCTAAAATAATCTTCGTAATCATATCACCACCACGACCAATAACATCTTTAATCTTCTCAGGATTAATTTGAATAGTCTCAATCTTAGGCGCATACTTAGATAATTCATGTCTTGGTTCACTAATACATTCTTCCATTACATCTAAAATTTGAAATCTAGCCATGCGAGCTTGCTCTAATGCTTCTGTCAATATCTCTCTACTAACTCCTTTAATCTTAATATCCATCTGCATAGCACAAATACCACTTCTCGTACCAGCAACCTTAAAATCCATATCTCCCATATGATCTTCTAATCCTTGAATATCAGTTAAAATAGTATATTTATCTCCCTTAGTTATAAGTCCCATAGCAATACCAGCAACAGGAGCCTTTATAGGAACACCAGCCGCCATCAACGATAAACAACCAGCACATATAGAAGCCTGACTACTAGAGCCATTACTCTCTAAAACATCACTAACAACCCTTATAGTATATGGAAATTCCTCCTCACTAGGTATAACCTGAAGTAAAGCTCTCTCACCTAAAGCCCCATGACCTATCTCTCTTCTACCAGGAGCTCCATACCTACCAACTTCTCCAACACAAAATGCTGGAAAATTATAGTGATGCATAAATCTCTTCTCATCCTCTATACCTAAACCATCAAGTATCTGATGTTCTCCTAAAGCTCCTAAAGTAGTAGTAGATAAAACTTGCGTCTGACCTCTAGTAAACAAAGCCGAACCATGAGTACGAGCCAACAAGTCAATCTTAGCAGAAAGCTCTCTTATCTCATCCATAGCCCTACCATCAGGCCTAATATGTGATTCAATAATTAAATTTCTAACTTCTTCTCCCTCAATATTATCAACTATTTTCTTAACATCATTAATTATACTGTCAACATCATCACTAGACTCATATTTCTCACTAAAATATAAAACAGTATCTTCCTTAACCTTATCAATAGCAGCATACTTTTCTAATTTATCCTTAATTTGAATAGCCTCTAACATCTTAGCCCTAGAAAAATCTTCTACTTCTCGAACAAGCTCACTAGAAAGTACCTTAAGTTCAACCTCTACCTTTTCAAGACCAACTTCCTTAATAATATCCTCTTGAAACGCTACAAGCTCTTTAATTGCCTCATGTCCAAACATCAAAGCATCTATCATATCAGCTTCACTAACTTCTTTTGAAGATGCCTCCACCATATTAATAGCATCCTTTGTACCAGCAACAGATAAATTAATATCACTCTTCTCCAACTCATCAGAAGAAGGATTTATAATAAATTTTCCATCTACTCTACCAACAACCACACCAGCAACAGGTCCCTCAAAAGGTATATTACTAATACTAAGAGATAATGAAGAACCAAATAACGCTGTCATCTCAGGAGAACAATCCTGATCAACAGACATAACTGTATTAATAACCTGAACCTCATTCCTAAACCCTTCCGCAAACAAAGGTCTAATAGGTCTATCAATAAGTCTAGCCGCCAACACAGCTTGTTCAGTAGGTCTTCCCTCTCTTTTAATAAAACCACCAGGTATCTTACCTACAGAATAAAATTTTTCTTGATAATTTATAGTAAGTGGAAAAAAATCAGCCGAAGTAGCCTTATTACTCATAACACAAGCCGATAATATAGCAGTATCTCCATATCTAACAAGACAAGCCGCATTAGCCTGCTTAGCAAGTTCTCCTACCTCAACAACAATCTTCCTACCTCTAAAATCTAATTCAAACTTTCTCTCTTCCATTTTGTCCTTCTTTCCTAAAATAAAGACACTCGAAAATTGAGTGCCTACTTTATAAAAATTATTTTCTTAAACCTAATTTACTAACTACTTCTCTATATTTCTTAACATCAGTCTTAATTAAATAATTAAGTAAACTTCTTCTTTTTCCAACTTTCATTAAAAGACCACGCTTAGAATGTTTATCTTGCTTATTATTTTTTAAATGCTCAGTTAAAGCATTAATTTCAGCAGTTAAAACAGCAATCTGAACCTCTGGAGATCCAGTATCCTTCTCATCTCTAGCATACTCTTTAATAATCTTAGTCTTTTCTTCTTTTTTCAAAGCCATTTTATTTTCCTCCTTCTAATATTTTCACAATTTACCTAGCACTATGTAAGAGGTACAAAAGTCCCAAGTAAAAAGAACAATCTAATAATAATATATTTTCTTCAATTTGTAAAGAATATTTTAAACTTTTCCTAAAAAAGTTATACTTTTTCTAATAATTAATATCTTTTTTTACAAACTATTTGATACAACTAAATTTAATAAAAATAAAAATTCCAAGAATACTTAAATTATTGTAATTTAAAATATATTCCTTTCTTTATTAACTTATCAGAAGAATTATAATCCATTGGATAATACCCTTCTTTAAGTAATCTCTCAATAACCATCATATTATAATTAGCCGCAAACAAAAAATTAATAACAGCTATCATTATAACACATAAAATCAATCTAAATATTACAGGTACTGGCACTAAAATACACAACAAAACACAAATAGATAACTGTAATATTAACATAATAAAAAAGTACTTAAGATCCCCTTTTTTATATGGATACAAAAATCCCAAAAATAATATTCCTTTAGCAAACCCATAATCACATTCAACACAAGGCCTAACATCATCATACTTTAAATATATCTTCTCCACTAATATCACCTACCATATAACTAGTATACTACATTTAAAAATTTAATCAAATTAAATTTATGATTATTAATATGCTAACTAATCATGTAAAGTATAATCAGTAACAACCCAATTATCATTTACTTTTTCTATAACAAATTTAGTATCCTTATATATCTTGTCAGAATCAGTACATTTATCAACATTATCTTTACTACACTCACTAGCATTATTTAATGATTTTTGATAAGTATCATCACTAATATATGTTGAAGTAACCTTAAATTCTATCTTATTATCTTCTATCAACGAAGCATCTAAAGAATATTCATCTAAATATGTAGCATTAAGCCACCCTTTACTAGATTGTAATCTACAATATAATTTATTATCCTTTAAAACATAATCAACATATGTATAGTGTTGATCCCCAGAAGACAACAAAGATAAATCAGTTACATAATCATAATATGTCTCTCCATTCCACTGATAACTCTCCACCACCTTCTCTTCTACAATATCTACTGACAAATATTGTTTTAAATAATCTTTTAACTCATTTAAACTAGAAAATTCACTTTCATAATAACTTCCATTACCATAAGCATAATCACCTAATTCTACTTCTTCTAAATTTTCTAAATTAGAATAACCACAATATGGATATAATTGCCATACAGAATATATTTCAGTTGCTTTATCATATAAATTTCTTCCAATAGAATTAGCTTCTTCCTCAGTTAAAATTTCACTTCCTTTTTCACCTTCACTATTAGATATCTGCTGCGTACCATCATTATTAACTTCTTTATTAAAACTAATAGTCCCATTCCAAAATAAAACACCAAAAGTAATAAAAATAACTACTATAATAGCTATCAAAATTATAATAACAATATTATTTTTCATAACAAATTCACTCCTACCATATAAACATTATACACTAATACAAAAAAATTAAATAAATTAGTAAACTAAAAATTATTAATTTACATATTTTTGACAACTTAATCATAATAATATTAGCATCAATACATAACTTTTGATATAATAAACAAAAAAGAGGTGATATAATGCCAAGTACAATGACTCATTCATACTTCGCAATAGATATATATAATAACTTAAATTCTAAATACAAAAACAAAATATCTAACTTAGACCAATTAAAATTATTCAGTCAAGGATCTGACCCTTTTATGTTCTATAACTACTTAATAGGCAAAAAAGCTAAATATTATAAAAACATCCAATATATAATACACACAACTAAAACTCAAGACTTCTTTATTAATTTAATAAATTATATCAACAATAATAATTTAAACAATAATAAAGAAGTCCTAACCTACTTATATGGAAATATCTGTCATTACTTCCTAGATTTGTATACTCATCCCTTTATTATATATAAAACAGGTACCTTTAATAAAAACAACAAAGAAACTTATAAATATAATGCCAAACACCAAGAAATGGAATATTATATAGACATATATTTAATTGAAAAAAGAGAAAAAATTAAAGCTAAAAATTTCAAAATATATAATCATATCTTTAAATATTCCAATTTTTCTAAAGAACTAACTAATACTATAAATGATGTAATAAAAGAAACTTATAACATAGAAAACATATCTAAAGCTTATATAAAATCTATAAAACAAATGAAAAATTTCTTCAGAATAATTAACTATGACAAACTAGGTGTTAAAAAATATATATACTCTATAATAGATAATATAACTCCTAATTCTATAATTAAGTTAAAAGAACTATCTTACCATAATCAATATAATAACACTAACTATCTTAATCTGGAAAAAAATACTTGGAATCATCCAAGTAATAAAAATGAAACATACACCTATTCATTTTTAGACTTATATGAACTAGCCCTAAAAGAAGCCACTAACACTATAATAAAAACAACAGATATATTAAATACCAAAAATATAAATAATAAAGAACTAAAAGATATTTTTAAAAACTTATCATATGTAACTGGTAAAAATTGTAATAAAAAATTAATTTCAAAATATTTTGAATACTAAAAAAGCACCTTTTAAATATTACTATCTAAAAAATGCTAAATATATTATAAATACTAAATATATTAATAATAAAATACAACCATTAGCTTTATCATTAGTACTACTCTTATCAGGAACACCAACAGCCATAGACGCAAATACTCCACCAATAAGTCCACCTATATGAGCAAAATTATCTATACCAGTAGACATAACCCCAATAAGTAAATTAAGTATAATTACAGGTATTAATTGACTCTTTAAAGCATTACCTAAATATACCCTGTAATGACTTCCAAAATATAAAGCAGAACCAAGAAGTCCAAATATAGCTCCACTAGCACCTACACTAACCATATCATCACTAGCAAACGCTAAAGATAAAATACTACCACATATACCACTAAACGCAAATATAAATATATATTTTAATTTACCATAAAAACTCTCAATTTGTGGTCCCACAATATAAAGTGAATACATATTAAAAAACAAATGTAATATTCCAGCATGCAAAAAAATACAAGTAAATAATCTAAAAAATTCCCCATTTCTAGTATAATAACCAGAATTAGCTCCAAACTCTAACAAAGTCCTAACATCAGTCGAACCATCACCAAGTAAAATAGTAACACCAAACATAAATATACAAGCAATCATTATAGCATAAGTAATAATTGGTAATTTAGGAGAAAAAACTCTCTCAACTCTCTTAGACTTCTTAAAACTATCTTTATTAATATCATCACTTATCTTAACAAATAAATCTATTCCCTTCTCTTTATGAGTAGTTTTCTCAACTATATCTGGAAAAATCTCTATTAAAGTAGGATTCTTAATCTCACTAACCTTACTAACAAAAAAATTAAGATCATTACCATCTTCCTTAGGAAGATCAACCCCATCTCCTAAACTAGTATAAATACTAACAACAGGCATACTGAATAAAAAGGTTTTCTTCTTCAAATTATCAGCAATTTTTCTTAACTTAAATCTATCAAAACTAAGTTGTTCATTATTATGAATATAGTGACTAACTATTCTTATTATTTTATAATCACTATCCATATTTTCTAACCATATCTCATCATTTATACCATGTAATATAACAGGATTATAATTCTTCTCTGTTATAAAATAATGTACCAAATTCATTATTAATAAATCATTATTATTAATTTTTATCTCTGGCATCATTAAAATCACCTTCCTCGATACGCATATTATTATACTAAAAAACATAAAATAAATAAAGAGGTGTACTATGAATTTTAAAAAAATAATAAAATATTTACTTATAACTCTTCCGTGGTTTTTATCAAGTATTATCTTTAAAATAGATACAAATTATTATAAAACACTTAATTTACC
Organism: uncultured Bacilli bacterium; assembly: GCA_944351345.1. Taxonomy (GTDB): domain Bacteria; phylum Bacillota_I; class Bacilli_A; order RF39; family UBA660; genus RUG11198. Next base: position 8,232 of record CALVPO010000010.1, read on the forward strand.
TATATTTGCCCCACCTAGCTATCTTTTTCCAATCGTATGGATAATTCTTTTTATTCTAATAGGCATATCAATATATCAAACAATATCTAAATCTAACTCAACTTATAAAATATACTTAACTATTAATTACCTTGCTAATCAATTCTTTACATTATGTTTTTTCACTATAAAAAACAACTTCTTAAGTTTTGCTGACTGTTTAATAGTATTAATATCTTCAATGTATTTATACATTGAAACAAAAGACATAAACAAAAATGCTGCTAAATATTTAATTCCATATATAATTTGGAATATATATGCAACTATACTTTCATTTAGTATTTTATGTTTAAACTAAACATCATGCCTATACTTTTCTAATATTTCTTTAAATTTATCAGGAACATCCACACTAAATTCCATATACTCATGAGTAACTGGATGTACAAAACCTAACGTCCCAGCATGTAACATCTGACCAAATTCTTTATCATCTAACCTTTTATAACCATACACCGGATCATTTACAACTGGATGATTAATATAACTTAAATGCACCCTTATTTGATGCGTTCTTCCAGTTTCAAGAACACACTCAATTAAAGTTGCTTTTTTTAATCTTTCAATTGCTCTTACATGCGTAATAGCACTCTTACTATTTAAAGATGTTACAGCCATCTTCTTTCTATTATTCTTATCTCTACCAATAGGAGCATCTATAGTAGCAGTATCTTCTAATATAACTCCATGAACAAGTGCTATATATTTTCTAATAACAGTCTTTCTACTAATCTGATTAGCCAAATCATTATGAACCTCATCATTCTTAGCAACAACTAACAAACCAGACGTATCAGCATCAATTCTATGAACAATACCTGGTCTAATATCTCCATTAACATGACTCAAACTATTACAATGATGAATAAGAGCATTAACTAAAGTACCATGATGATTACCAACTGCAGGATGAACAACCATTCCAGACTTCTTATTAACAACCAACAAATAATCATCCTCATAAACAATATCTAAATCTATATCTTCACCCTCAATAGATATATCTTCACTATAATCATCATTAACATAAATAGAATCATCTATATTAAGATTATAACTAGCTTTAACATTCTTATCATTAACCAAAATATTACCAGACTCTATCATTCTCTTAATCTTACTTCTAGACATATCTAATTCATTAATTAAATACTTATCAATTCTTTCTCTTCTTTCTGCAACTAACTTCATTCTTAACACCTATCTCCTCTTTAAAACTAGAAACTAACACTAATCCAATCCCTACAACTATAAAAATATCAGCAATATTAAATATAGGAGCATCATAGCCAAATATATAAAAATCAAAAAAATCTATAACATAACCATGTACCAACCTATCAAATAAATTACCAACCGCTCCCCCAATTATCATTCCATATGTAACAGATTCAAAAACATTAAATTTTTTACTATTAATATATTTTATCAAAAAAAACATTATCATTACAGTCATAACAACTATAAATACAACATTTCCCTCTAACATACTAAAAGCAACCCCAGTATTCTTAACATACGTTATATAAAAGAAATTATTTATTACTCTAATACTCTGATTCTCTATTAATAAATTAGAAATTACTAACTTACTTATAAAATCAACAATAAAAACCAAAACAGCAACCAAATAAACTCTACTATTATTTATTTTTGCTAACATTCTAATCCTACACCTTCAGTATTTATTGAAGTACATAACTTTTCAGGAATATTTGTTATTATTTGATTTTCTGGAGCAATATCACAATCCAAACTACTAAGATCAACATAATAATAATAAACCATATCTTCATCTTTAAATACCCTAACAACAGGATTACCACTATTCTTTAAACATTTTTCTTTATTTCTAGGATTAACCATTCCATCTTCATCAACAAAATCTTTGGTAATCTCTTCTAAATCAAATTCTTCTAACTCAACAGCTTCTGTTTCAATAGTATTATAGTCTCCATCTTCACACTCACCATTCTCTTTAACTTTCCTACATTTATCAAAAGTATAAGTAGGTCCACCACTCTTTTCATCCATACTCATACCATTCAAATTAATACAAGACTCAACAGCAGTCTCGATCTTATCAACAAATACCTTCTCACTTTCTTCCTTAGAAGTCTCAATAGCACTAAGAACACTAGTAGTAGCAATTCCTAATATTATTCCAAGAATAACCACAACAGCCAACATCTCTACCAAAGTAAAACCTTTATTATTCATATAATCACCTACAAATTTATTTTAACATACTTACCTACATTTTACCATATTATTTTTTTCTGTTGACAAAAAAAGAAAAAATAATATATACTTAGTATGGTGATCAAATTGAAACTAATATATAACAATAAAGAATTAAATCTTAAAGAATGCAAATCATTCTTCAGTAGATTTAAAGGATTCATGTTTAAAAAAAATATAAATAGTAGCTTATTATTTGATCATTGCAATAGCGTTCACACATTTTTTATGCGTGAAAATATTGATATAATTATGTGTAATAACGATAATATTATTCTATATTACTATAAAAATGTAGGTAAAAATAAAATAATATTACCTAAAAAAGGTGTAAAAAAAGTATATGAAACACCAGCTAACTATTTTAAAATTAAAGATTATGATAAATTGGAGGTAAAAAAATGAATATAACCATACTAGGATGTGGTGCATATGGTACAGCTTTAGCCCATATGTTTAAAGAAAATAATTGTAATATTAAAATGTGGAATAAGTTTGAAGATGTATTTCCCAATTTAAAAAAAGAATTACCCAATATAGAATTTACTACTGATATGAAAGAAAGTCTAGAAAACACAGAACTAATTGTTATAGCAATTCCTATTGCCTTTCTAGACGATGTTGCAATAGAATTATCTAAATTTTATAAAAACCAAGACATACTAATAGCAAGTAAAGGAATAAATATAAATGATGGCCTATTTGCCAATCAAATAATAGAAAAACATATAAAAATAAATAACATAGGTGCCATATCAGGAGGAACATTTGCAATCGATATGAAATCTAAAAAAGTAATGGGACTAACACTAGGAACAACAAGCCAAAGTCTCATAATCAAAGTAAAAAAAGCACTAGAAAACAAATACTTAAAAATACAATATACAAGCGATTTAATAGGCGTAGAAATATGTGGTGCTATAAAAAATGTTATGGCTATAGGTTTTGGAATATTAGATGGAGCAAACTATCCTGAATCATCAAGATTTCTCTTCTTAACAGAAGCAATATACGAAATAAATAAACTAATAAAAGAACTAAATGGCAAAAACAATACTATTATGAGTTACGCAGGTATAGATGATATCATGATGACTTGTACATCATCAAAATCAAGAAATTACACCTTAGGAAAATTACTAGGAGAAAATAAAGATCAAGATACAATCGAAGAATACAAAAAAAATACTACTGTAGAAGGACTAGGCACTGCCCTAGCTATCCATAACTTATGCGAAAAAATAAATCTAAAACTAAATATATGCAACATAATATATAACATTTTATATAACAATGAAAACAGTATAACCCTAATAAAATATTTAGAAGAAAAAGAATCATGTCAATTATGATATGATTCCTTTTTATTTTCTCCATTCAAATTCATAATCAAGTATTCTAACAATATCCCCCTCTTCAATACCAGCATCTATTAAAGCATCATCAATCCCCATTTTTCTAAGCCTATTAGAAAATCTAACTAAGGCTTCCTCAGTATTAAAATTAGTCATAAGAAATAACTTCTCTACTTTATCTCCTTTAATAACAAAAACATCATTATCTTTAACAATAGTAAATGGTTTTTCTTCCTTAAATTTATATAAAACATGACTCTCTTGCTCATTATCATCAAATAATACATCATCTTTAGTATTTTTAACAAGTTCTGCTAAAGCCCTCATAACCTCATCAAGGCCTCGATTATTTATAGCAGACACCTCATAAACAGGTACATTAACTTGCTTCTTAAATTCAACTAATTTATCACTAGCACTATTTATATCCATCTTATTAGCAATCACAATCTCTGACTTTTCTAACAATTTAGAACTAAATTCCCCAAGCTCTTTTCTAATAGTTAAATAATCATCATATGGATCTCTTCCCTCACTACCAGACATATCTATGACATGAGCAATAATTTTAGTTCTCTCAATATGCTTCAAAAACTTATGCCCAAGGCCAACTCCCTCACTAGCACCTTCAATTAATCCAGGTAAATCAGCTAACGTATATGAATAATTATCTATACTAACAACTCCTAAATTAGGAAATAAAGTAGTAAAATGATATGAAGCTATCTTAGGATTAGCATTTGTTATCATCGATAAGATAGTAGATTTACCAACACTAGGAAGCCCTACTAATCCAACATCTGCAAGCATTCTAAGTTCTACAATTACTTTTCGCTCCTCACCAGGTTCTCCTCTTTCACAATAAGAAGGACATGGATTAGACTTAGTAGCAAGACTAACATTACCTCTACCACCACGTCCACCATAAGAAACAATAACTTCTTGATTCTTTTTAATTAAATCTGCAATAACAACTCCTGTTTCATAATCCCTAATAGTAGTACCTAAAGGAACCTTAACAATAGTATCCTCTGAACTCCTACCATTCTTATTTTTTCCTTGACCATTCATACCATTATCAGCTCTAACATGTTTCTGATATCTTAAATCTATCAAAGTCCTAAGACCCTCATCAACTACAAATTTTATATCTCCACCTTTTCCACCAGAACCCCCAAAAGGTCCTCCCATAGGTATATATTTTTCGCGTCTAAATGCCATACAACCATCACCGCCACGACCAGCGGAAAGTTCAACAATTACCTCATCTACAAACATAACTAATCACCTCACAATTTCTAAATTTCTAAATATCTCACATTAATAATTAAATAAATGATAAGCTATTGTAACATAAAAGTCAATAGATAATATTAAACAAAAAAAAGAAATAATATAAATTATCTCTTTCAACTAATTGTTAAGATTCTAAGTAGTCCCTGTTGTAGTAGTCGTTGTAGCTTCTGTTGTACCTGTAGTTGTTGTTGTAGTTTGAGTATTACTTTGTAAATCATCTTCTCCTTCAGCTGCTGCACCAATTGAACCACTAACACCACTAGAACCATCACCTGTACTAACAACTATAGATCCTGAAAAATTCTTCATAGAATCTGTGTCATTTTGATTCATATCTAAATTTTTTATGTACAAAACAATCATAAACGTCTTCATGTTACTACCATCTTCATCATTAATACCAGGCATTGTAATACCATCAGCCAACTTAGAAGTTCTCTCCTCAACACCAGTACCATCATCCAAAACAGCAGCCTTAACAGGTATCTCTATTGAAGATCTCCTACTACTAGGCTCACCTTCCTCTGTATCCTCAGTATACATAAGTAATGTTTTCTTAACACCATCTCTATTGACATAAATAGGATCTAATTCAACACCATCTATACCATCAAATAATTTTTTTCCTGAACTATCTACAATAGGAATAGTATCATCTTCTTCATCTTCAACAAGCTCAAAATTAGGATCACCTTCAGAAGGACCTTCTTCATCATAATCAACATCTTTAGTTATTTCATAAGCCATAGCATTTAAATTAGCAAACCCATTATCCTCACTAACTATACTAATAGTAATATCCTGTGGAGAATTTGCTCTATTTACAACTTGAAAAACATAAACACTACAAATTTCATTACCATAATCATCAATACACATTTTATTTGGGGTAGTATCATCTTGATACTCAACAGAATACTCTGCAACTTTAGTATCAACAGGAATTAAATTAGTATGCATCCAACCTTCACCATAACTAATATAATCCATCTCTAGTCTAGAAGAACCAGTTCTAACAGAAGAATTAGCACTACTAGTAGAAGCTGTAAAATACGCAAATGTTGCTCCAACGGCCATTACTATAAATGTAGCAACTGCAACAACGCCATAAAATAATTCTCTACCATTCTCTTTATTATTTATCTTAATTTTCTTATTATCATTCCCCATTATTACCCCTCCTATTTTATCTTAAAACAAGTATAACAAAATTAACTATAAAAATCAAGAATATTTTTCTATATTTTTATAAACTTTACAAAGCCAAAAAACAATAGTTTTCCTAAATACTACTTACTATTGTTTTTATTATATTCTAAAGCTAAATTATCTAAATCATCAACTAAATCACTAGCTAAATCCCAATCACTAAGCCTAGCACCTGATGCAAACTTATGGCCTCCACCTCCATATTTAGAAACCATTTCATTAATAACAGGACCTCTAGACCTAATATTTACCCTAATTAAATTATTCTTCTTATCCTCAGTTAAAAACGCCCAAATAATTATCTCATTAATACATTTTAATTCACTAATAATATTACCAGCACTAGCTGTATCAACATTAAATTCTTTAAGCAAATCATCAGTTATTTTTATATAACCAACACCATTTTCCGTAACTGTCATATTTTCAAATATATACCCTTGAAAACGAACCTCAGATAACGGTCTCATATATAATGGTTCATATAAAGACGTAAAATCTATATTTGTCTTCTTTAACAGTTTAGTAACCAACTCAAAAGTCTTAAAACTAGTATAATCATGCATAAATCTACCAGTATCAGAAACTATTCCTAAATATAGATTTTTAGCAATTGAATCATTTATTTTCAAGTTATTACTAAATACAAATTCTAATATCAACTGACAAGTAGACGAAGAACCATCATCCACTATTTCTATATTAGCATATTCATCAATAACAGGATGATGATCAATCTTTACAATATTCTTATAACTATCAAAATTATTAATATCTATTCTCTTTATATCTGGAGTATCCAAAACAATAAGTAAAGAATTATCATATAAAACATCATCTATCTTATCTAATTCACCCATAAATCTAAATCTACTAGAAGGATTTCCTACAGCATATACTTCTTTATTAGGATATTTATTTTTTATTATTTCTCGAAGAGCAAATTGACTTCCTAAAGCATCAGGATCAGCCCCAATATGTCTAGCTATAATTATAGTATCATATTTTTTTATATATTTAAGTATCTTTCTGAACAAAAAATGTCTTTGCAAATCAATCATCACAAGCTACCTCTATTTAACTAAATCATAACTATCTCTAGCAATCATTAATTCTTCATCGGTAGGAATCACAAAACATTTAACAGAAGAATCAGAAGTACTAATAATACCTTCTTCTCCACGAACTTTATCATTTGCCTCACGATCACATTTTATACCAAGACAAGACAATCTATCCATAACCATTCTACGAATATGTGGAGCATTTTCTCCAACACCAGCTGTAAAACAAATAGCGTCAACACCACCTAATTCAACGTAATACTCAGAAACATATTTAACAATTGAATTAACATAAGCATAATGTGCCAAAATAGCTCCCCTATCTTTCTTAGCTATAGCAGCATCTATATCTCTAAAATCACTACTAATACCACTAATACCTAATATACCACTTTCTTTATTTAGTTTATTATCAACCTCTTCAAGAGTCAAATTTTCTTTCTTCATTATATAAGGAATTATACCATAATCAATATCTCCAGAACGAGATCCCATAATAGTACCAGAATTAGGTGTAAATCCCATAGTTGTATCAATACATTTACCATCCCTAACAGCACTAATACTACCACCTTGTCCCAAATGACAAACAATAACATTAGTAAATTCCTTATCTAGAAGCTCCATAGCCCTATTAGATACATACTTATGACTCATCCCATGAAAACCATATTTACGTATCCCATACTTTTCATACCAAGAATATGGTACAGCATATATATACTTATCTTCTTTCATAGTCTGATGAAATGCTGTATCAAAACAAGCTACCTGCTTTGCCTTAGGAAAAGCCTTCATAGAAGCTTTTATTCCCATTATATTAGCAGGATTATGAAGTGGAGCCAAATCAGATAACTCCTCAACAGTCTTAATAACATCATCATCTATAATTACACTATTAGAATACTTATCTCCACCATGAACAACTCTATGTCCAATAGCATCAATCTCTGACAAATCTTTAATAACCCCATAATTAATAAGCTCTCTAGTAACTATCTCAAAAGCCGTCTCATGATCAGGCAAATCTATCTTAACAGTATTTTTAACCTTATCATTACCATAATTCATCCAAATAGTATAAAAAGAACCATCAATACCAATTCTCTCAAATCTTCCCTTTATAAGAATTTTTTCTTCTGGCATCTCATAAGCTTGAAACTTTAAAGATGAACTTCCACAATTTATAGATAAAATTTTCAACTTTCTCACCTCTTTATAACTATTATAACACTTAAAACAACTAATTAGCAATCTAAAATAACAAATAAAATATTATTCACTTTCCATCTCTAACATAATACCAGGTAAAATCTGTTTCTTTCTTGAAACAACTCCCTCTAAAAACGTTCCTTGCGTAAGTTCCTCATTCTTATAAACACGCCTTAATATATCCTCAGCCCTTCTACTATATATAACATAAGAACCCTTATTAATAATATCTGTAACAAATAAACATACCAAATAATAATCATTAGCATCTGCTACCTCATTAACAAGTTCCACATATTCATCAATAACCTCTAATATCTCATCAGGATTAGTAGTAGAAAGCTGACCTAAACCAATCTTTTTATCCCCAACAGGATAATTCTTATAATCAGTATATAATACCTCTTCACGAGTCTTACCCTTAAGTGAAGAACCAGCCTTAAGCATATCTAAACCATACTCTTTATAATCAACACCTGCAATCTTACTTAAAGCATCAACTGCTTCCTTATCTAAATCAGTAGTAGTAGGAGATGATAATATAAGTGTATCAGAAAGTATTCCAGATAACATCAAACCTGCTATATCCTTAGGTATCTTAACATTATTCTCACGATATAATATATATAAAATAGTATTAGTACTACCAACAGGCATATTTCTAAAATTAATAGGCATATTAGTACCAATACTACCAATATTATGATGATCAACAATCTCTAAAATCTCTGCCTCATCAAGCCCAATAGCACTTTGTTCATAATTATTATGATCAACCAAAATAACCTTTTGCCTATTATTATAATCAACATCAGAAAGTCTCAAAATACCAACACACTCATCATTCTCATTTATAACAGGATAATAACTATATCTAGTCTTATTAGCAATAGACATAAAATCACTAACATTCTCATGCTCATTAATACACAAAACATTCTTATTATAAGACAAAGTAGATATATTATTAGCAAGATTAATTCTTCTAGCAGCCATAATAGTATTATATTTAGTATTAATTATATTTACTTTATTCTTACGTGCTAACTCTAAATGTTCCTCTTTTATAGTATTAGGTCCAGTTATAATAAGCAACTTAACACCACACTCTATAGCATATTCAATAATACTATGCCTATCTCCAACCATAAGAATATGACTATTATTAAAAGTAATATTCTCTTTAATAGTAGTACTCTTATAACTAGCAACAAGTAAATTACCTTCTATATTATCCTCAAACCTTAATACTTCTTCTCCATCAATAGTCTCTAATATATTATCATAAGTAGTCTTAACCAAATCAATATTATCAGAAAACTGTTCATGAGCAATATCTTTCATAGTAACAATACCAAGCAACTTTTTAGCATCATCAATAACAGGTATCTTACTTATACCAGCCTCTACCATTCTCTCATAAGCATCATTAACAGAATCCTCCTCAGTAACACTATAATTTTTAGTAAAATCCAAATCACTAACCTTTATCTTTACATCATTTAAAAACATAGGCTCAGAAACATTAAAATAATTTAAAGCATATTTACTTTCTAAATTAATAGCACTAAGAACACGTGCCTCAGCATCCATTCCAAGCTTTCTTTTTAAATAAGCTAAACTAATAGCCGCAGTAACACTATCAGTATCAGGATTTCTATGTCCAAAAACATAAACTTTATCTTTTTTCATCGTAAAAATCACTTCTTTCCATGCAACAATTATACAATAAAAAAAAAATAGTGTAAAGAGTTCTTAAAAATAATAACTCTATAAACTACTATAAAATAAACGATAACAAAAAAACTACTAAAATAATTATTAACGATATAAAATCATCAAAGAAAAACTGCAATAAGAAAAACAAAGCCAAATAAAAAACTACTCTTATAAACAAACTAAGTCTAAACTTTCCAAAATTAGTAGCAGAATCACCAGCTAAATTAATATCTCTAACATGTTTAGATCTTCTTTTATCCACTGGTAAAGTTTCTTCCCATCTCTTCTTACTACTATTCCACTTTTTCAAACAATTATCTCCATACCATTCCTTTAATATTTTCTCTATATTGTTATACGAAAAATATTTTCTTCCTTCAAAATCATACTCTCGCACTGGAAAAACATCTTCCTTTAAAAACACAGGTTCTCTCATAAACTTTTCCCAAGGAATAGTAATAGGTTGTGATACAAACTTACTCCCCTTAGACATATTATTATATTTTTTTTCTATAAACATAACAATTTTTTTCAAAATCCTAGGATTAAAACCTAAATTATCTAGAAAAACAATCGGAATAACAAATAACTTTATAATAGTCCTAAACACTTCATCTATAACTTTATTTTCATTAATATCACCATAAGTTACAACATCAACAAATATACCATTACCACTACATCTATTATCAAGTAAAATATTCTCTTCCTCAACATAAGTACCTTTCTTCCTTATCTTCATCTGTGGAATTAATATATTATATCTATTATCTTTATCATAACAATGATAATAAAACTCATCCCCAAGTTCCTGATCTAAAGCGTGAATAAACTTATCCCAATCACTTCTTAATATGAAAACATCCATATCATCATCCCATGGAATAAAACCACCATAATTAACACTTCCCAAAGCAGAACCTGCTATTAAACCATAAGTAATATTATACTTTCTACATATTCTATCTACTTCATCCATAATACTAAGAACCTCTTTATGGACTTTCTTTAAAGATATCTCTTTATTATTTCTTATATGTATTACTACATCATCACCCTTAATATAACTCTTCATACAAACAAACACTCCGCACTAATTTATAAATATATGGTATATCTTTAATAAAAATTTGTCAACCAACAAGTAAAATAAATATCTATACATAAATAAATTTATTTTCTTACATATGACTTATAAGCATAATATAAAGACCTACACCTAATAGCATTATTTCTTTCCAATTCACCCCTTAATTGTTTATCAGAATCTGACATATTCCTTGCATATTTAATATTGGATATTACATGTAAAATATAAGCATCAACCATTGATAATTTATCATAATTCTCTATTTTTTGTGCTTCTTTAACTTTAAATTCTAAGTCTTTCATTGAGATTTTACTTAACCTAACTATCTCATCTTTAGCATAACTTAATTCATCCAAACTTAATTTACTCAACATCAACTCTTCAATTGATTCAGTACACATAAAATCATAAACCATCATATACTCTTCATAAGAACATTTTCTTATTTCGTAAAGTCTAAACAATTCAGCAAACATTCTATTTCTCCTATATTTTCTTAACTCTTCAACTTCTTCAAAAGAAAGTTCAGAATTTTTTCTAGTTTCTAATATTCTTATTCTGTTTTTCTCAAATTCAGATTCATAAGATAACCACTTTCTCCATTCAACATCAGGTGCAATATTTCCAACAACATTTCCATGAACAATTTTAATATTACCATTAGATTTTGCTAACGCTTTTGCTATAATCCTATTAATACTAGACATATTCAAACCTCCATTACATAAAAAATATATGTTATTTTCTATGAAAAGTCAATAAACAATATTATCAAATTTAATTTATTAATTTTTCCAAATCAATAAATTACTTCTCTTTCAAAAATCTTCTAAGTAAAAATACCAAAAAATAAGGAAAAGTATAAAATTTACCATTAAAACCTATATTTTTATTACCAAATTTAATTCCATATTTTATATCACTATATTTATCACTATCAATAAGTTTATTAAGTGACG
>CALVPO010000011.1 GCA_944351345.1 uncultured Bacilli bacterium
ATTTAAAGCATTCTTGTTAACATCACTAGCAACAACTTTAATATTTTTTCTATTCAAAACTAAATAAATATCTAGAAGGGCATGATCACACCCTATATCTACAATATTAGCACCATCATCAACAAAAGTTGCTATTTTTTCTAACCTCTTAGATAATTTAATCATTTAAAAAATCCTTTAATTTCCTACTTCTAGATGGATGTCTTAATTTTCTTAAAGCTTTAGCTTCAATTTGTCTTATTCTCTCCCTAGTAACACCAAACATTTGACCAACTTCCTCAAGTGTTTTACAAGAGCCATCATCAAGACCAAATCTAAGTCGTAATACTTGTTCTTCTCTTTCGGTTAAAGTAAGTAAGACATCACCTATTTCATCTTTCAACATTTCATGTATTGTATATTCCTCAGGAGACATACTTCTTTCATCTTTAACAAAATCTCCTAAATGAGAATCATCTTCTTCACCTATTGGTGTATCTAAAGATACAGGCTCTTGAGCAATTTTTATTATTTCTCTTACTTTATCTACAGGTATGTTCATTTTCTTAGCTAACTCTTCATCAGTAGGTTCTCTATTCAACTCCAAAGTAAGTTGTCTTTGAAATCTAGAAAGTTTATTTATAGTCTCAACCATATGAACAGGAACTCTTATAGTTCTAGCTTGATCAGCAATAGCTCTTGTTATCGCTTGTCTAATCCACCAAGTAGCATAAGTTGAAAACTTATATCCTTTATTAGCATCAAACTTTTCTACAGCCTTCATAAGTCCAATATTACCTTCTTGAATTAAATCTAAAAATAACATACCTCTACCAACATATCTTTTTGCAATACTAACAACAAGACGTAAATTAGACTCTGCTAAAATATTCTTAGCCTCTTCATCATCATTAGCAATTCTTTCGGATAATTCAGTTTCTTCTTCAAGTGATAACAAGCTAATACGTCCAATTTCTTTTAAATACATTCTAACGGGATCGTTTATAGAAATTTCTTTAGCAATAGTATTATCTTTTAAGATATCCTCAATATTTCCCTCATTATCATTATCATCGTTATTACCAACCTCAGATTCATCTGTTACTATCTCAATATTGTTTTCCATCAAACTATTGTATAAATCATCTAAAGAATCAGAGTCCATTTCCAATCCTTTTAATCCATTAGCTAATTCTTCATATGTAATAAATCCTTTTTCTTTACCTTTTTTTATTAATTCTTCTTTTCTAGTAGCAAATGTCTTTATTTCTTCAATCATTATTATTCACTCCTCTTATTTTCATTATTTCCATTAAGATCTTAGCTTGTTTCATCGGATCGGTTTCAGTATTAAGCTCAAGCTTTAATTTATCTGTTTTATTTATTTTATAATAATCATTAACACATTTTATATAATCATCAATCTCTTCTTTAGTATACTCTTTTTTTAAATTCATATTTATTATTTCATTAAATACATCATAAACATCAGTTTTAGTATTTAAGTAGCTTATCAAATCAGCTATTATGATTGTTCCATATTTATGATAATAATAAATTAATTCATTAAAAAGTCTTCTTTTCTTACTATCCATAATCATAATAACGTGCTTTTCAGCATAATCAATTATTTCATGAGGTGACACAGTCATATAGTATAACAAATTATTTGTTGCTTGTCCATACTTATTTAATAGCTTTTTTTTTGTATTATTAACTTTAAGATTATTAGAAAGAGAATCTTTTTTATTGCTTTTTTTATACTTATTATATCTATCTTCTAAAATTTTATAATCAACATCAAATCTTCTTTCTAATTTTTTTAAAGTTAAAGTCACCATAAAACTATCTTTTTCTTTTACTAGTTCTCTAATTATTTCATCTAAATAATTACTTACTTCCTTAGTATCATTTAAATTTTTATCTTCTTTTAATAAATTCATTTTAAACTCAATAACACTAAGGGGATTATTTATTTTTTTTAAAAATTCTTCTTTTCCTCTTTTTATAATAAATTCATCAGGATCCTTTTCTTCTAATCTTATTATTCCAACATTAACAGATTCGTCTTCTAGTAATTCTAATGCTCTAACTGTAGCATCTCTACCAGCTTTATCACCATCAAAACATAAAATAATATTATTAGTTATTTTTTTTAATATCTGTATATGTTTTTTTGTAAGAGATGTTCCCATAGGAGCAACGCAATTATTAACACCTACAGTGCTTGCCCTTATAACATCAAAATATCCTTCCATAATAATAATAGAATTATCTTTATTTAACTTATTATGAGCCCTATGATAATTGTATAAAATTTTGCTCTTATCAAAAATTCTAGTAGCCTTAGTATTAACATATTTACTAGAATCCCTAGTCTGATAAATTCTGCCTCCAAAACCAATTGGATTTCCATTCAAATCATGAATAGGTATCATAATGCGATTATTAAATATATCACTACTATTATCATTAGAAAGACCAAGCTCAATCAAATCATTAAGATCATATTTGTTAAGAAGAAAAGGTGTTAATGCTTGCTTATCAGTAGCTAGTCCTATCTCAAACTTCTTTATAGTATCTCTATCTATTTGTCTTTCTTCTAAATATTTAATAGCATTATTACCTAAAGCACTATTCAAATTATTTTGATAAAACTTACCAGCAAGACTCATTATTTCATAATCTTTAGCATGAGGGTTTTGTTTTTTAGTTAAGCCACTAACGTAATATCCATCTTCTTTTGCAAGTAAATTTATAGCCTCCCCATAACTAATATTTTCCATATCAGCAATGAAATTAAATATATTACCAGCCTTATGGCAAGCAAAACATTGAAACATATCTAATTTAGTTGATACACTCATAGAAGCATTATTATCAGGATGAAAAGGACAAAGTCCCCAATAATCATTACCTTTTTTTGTTAAAGTTACATATCTTTCTACAATTTCTTTTATAGGATGCCGTCTTCTTATTGCATTAATTGTTGCATCGTCTACATAAGCCATTGTTTTTATCACCCTCTATATATTAATATTCTACATAAATTTCTAATTTCCTTTTTTTTAGATAATTTTTTATTATTTTATAAACATAGCATCTCCAAAAGAAAAAAATCTATATTTTTCTAAAACAGCTTCT
Organism: uncultured Bacilli bacterium; assembly: GCA_944351345.1. Taxonomy (GTDB): domain Bacteria; phylum Bacillota_I; class Bacilli_A; order RF39; family UBA660; genus RUG11198. The sequence goes on from CALVPO010000011.1 coordinate 3,124, forward strand.
TTATAAGCAGAAAGCATTATATCTCTACTACTAAAACCACTAACTAACATAAGTAAAGTTGACTTAGGCAAATGAAAATTAGTTATTAAAGCGTCTATTGCCTTAAACTCATAACTAGGATAAATAAATATATCTGTCCAGCCACTACACTCAGTAAATTTATTGTATTTAGTCATAATTGTCTCTAACGTCCTAGTGGTAGTAGTTCCAACAGCAATTATTCTTCTCTTATCTTTTTTTGCCTCATTCAAAATACTAGCAACACTAGAAGACATAGAATAAAATTCAGAATGCATTTTATGTTTAGTAACATCTGTAACACTAACAGGTCTAAAAGTTCCTAAACCAACATGAAGAGTTATATAGCAAATATTAATCTTTTTAGCACTAATTTTTTCTAATAATTCTTTAGTAAAATGTAGACCAGCTGTAGGAGCTGCAGCACTTCCAATCTTTTTAGCATAAACAGTCTGATATCTATCTTTATCTTCTAGCTTTTCTTTTATATATGGAGGAAGAGGCATAGTCCCAAGTTTATCTAATATTTCATAAAAAATTCCTTCATATATAAAACGAAATTCTCTAATTCCTTCTTCGCCAATCTTAGTACATTCAGCTTTTAATAAACTACCGCCAAAAGAGACAACAGTTCCTATCTTAACTCTCTTAGCAGGCTTAACCAAGCATTCCCAATTATCATCATCTAACTTCTTTAATAAGAGTACTTCTATATGAGCCTTAGTATTAATCTTTTCTCCAAACAATCTAGCAGGCATTACTTTGGTATCATTTAAAACCAAAACATCTCCTTCATTTAAATAATCTATTATATCAAAAAAATGTTTATGTTCAATCTCTCCAGTCTTTCTATCTACAACCATCATTCTAGAATAATCTCTTTTTTCTATAGGATGTTGAGCTATTAATTCCTCAGGTAAATAAAAATCAAAATCGTCAGTCTTCATCACTAATCACTCCCACATAACCTAATTATTATAACACAAAAATCGTCATTTTAAACAAAAAATTAATTATACAAAAAAATTCCAATATTATAAATTGAAATTTTATATTATTATATTACTTTCTTAAGTATAATTTACTTTATATATATTATTTAATAATAGTACCAATATCTTTACCAAGTAAAGCTTTTTTTAAGTTATCTAGGTTATTTAAGTTAAATACTCTTATTGGAATATTATTATCCATACAAAGGGATATAGCAGTTAAGTCCATGACTCTTAATTTTTCTTTTATTACATTTAGATGAGAAGTTTCTTTTATTATTTCATAATCATCATACTTTCTTGGATCTTTAGTATAAACATAATCAACATTAGTGGCTTTTAGTATAATATCTGCCTTTATCTCTGCTGCTCTTAAAGCTGCTGCTGTATCTGTAGAAAAGAAAGGTGAACCAGTACCGCAACCAAAAACTACTACTCTTTTCTTGGTAAAATTCTTAAGAGCTTTATCTCTTATATAAGGCTCTGCTATTTCTCTCATCTCTACACTAGTCATTACTCTAGCATCACATCCTACTTGTAGTAGAGCATCACCAACTGCTAGAGCATTCATAACAGTTGCAAGCATTCCTATGTGATCGGAAGTACAACTATCCATCATTGTATTACTTCTACCACGCCAAAAATTACCACCTCCAACAACAATACCTATTTCAACATCAGCAACAGTTGCTTCTTTTATAACACGGGCAATAGAAAGTGCTTTATTAAAGTCAATTCCCATACCATTTTCACGTGCTAATGCTTCCCCACTTAATTTTAATAAAATTCTATTATTTTTCATATTATTTTTCCTCCTTTATCTTCTTTAATACAAAATATTTACAATCAGTAGCACAATTTTTCTGTAAATAATTATCTAAATTATTAAAATTATTTATCTTATTAACTTTTTTATTAGTAGGTTCATAAAATCCTTTAAGTCTTAATTTACTATAAGCAATATCTCCAACTATATAATCATAATCATAAAAATAATCTGTAAATCTAGAAATGAAATCTTCTTTATTAAACGCATCCTTATAATTAGTTATTAATTCATATTTTCTATCATTAAATATTAATATCTTACTCAAAATAAGCTCTCCTTTACTAAAAATAAATTTCTTATATAGAATCTAAAAATAGTATACCATAAAAAAAGAATATTTTGTAGTATATTCCTTTATAGTACTCTAAAACTAGTATCATCTAAAAATTCATAATTACTTTTATACTTTAATTCTCTTATTAGTTTAAATAATGCCTCATCCTTAGCTTTAGCTTCTAACATTATATCTATATCTCTACCATATTTATTAATAATATTTAAAAAATCTATAAAACTACTAGAATCTATATAATCATTATGATATCTATAATCTTTTTTGTTTTTAGGAGATGAGAAATGCATTTTAGGTCTTATATTACCCCAAGTAGATAATATCTCTTCTAAATAATTATCTATATCTTTTCCTATATTATTGCAAAGAAAATGATGATAATCTAAAACAACTTTAATATTTAATTTTCTTGCTACATAAAGGCAATCATCAATAGTAAAAGTTTTATCATCGTTTTCTATTGCTATTACTTTTTTTAGATATTCTGGCAGTTTATTAAAATTATTTATAAATCTTGTTAAAGACTTTTCTTTACCAAAAGTATTACTACCTATATGTATAATAATTATTTTATTATCTGCATTAATAGCATCTAAAATATTATAATTATATTTTAATATTTCTACTGTATTATCAACTACTTCTTTTTTTGTACTATTTAATATACAATAAGTACTAGGGTGCATATCAACTCTCATATTACTGCTATTAATAATAGAAGAAATTTTATTATAATAGTCCATATATTTATTTATATAATCAAATATTACTCTATTATGAGTAGCAAGTGGGATTAAATTAGATGATATTCTATAAAAGTGAATATTATTTTTTTTATTAAATATTAATATTTTTATTAAGTCAACTAAATTAGAAATGATTATTTTATCTAATTTTTCATAATCATTATCTTTGTTAAAGCTTGTATATGGATAACTAGAAGAAGTAGTTACTCCGTCTAGAGTAGTACATATACATGCATAACCTAATCTTACTAACATAATAGTCCTCCTAATAATATTTTTGTAATTAATGTTTAGGTTTAAATATTAAACACAATATAAATGCTACTGTTATTGCTATAGAAATACCTGCTGATGTTAAATTAAATATTCCAAAGCTAAGTCCTAATGGTCCCAAGTCGTTTGCCATATCCATTGCTCCGTGTACTAGTAGGTGTCCAAAAGATGTAATAGGTACTAATGCCCCTGCTCCACAATACAAAACTATTCTATCGTATATTCCAAAAATATCTAAAAAGGCTCCTATTACTACAAATAAGCTTGTAACATGACCTGGTGTTAATTTAGTGTTATCTAAAATTATTTGTGAAATCATACAAACTAATCCACAAAATAAGAAAGCATAAACGTATATCATTCTGCTACCTCCAAACTAACGGCATGAGCAATTGCTGGAAGAGATTCTTTTTGGAAATACATAGTAGGAGAAAATAGTGCTCCTGTTGGTACATATAATACTTTCTTTAATCTGCCTTCTTGCATTTCTTTTAATATATAGCTGCAAAGAGTAAGAGCACTGCAAGAAGGACCTGATCCCCCGGCGAGTACAGCTTGCTTCTTTGTGTTATATATCATGGTACCACAATCGTCATAATTTTTAGAAATATCTAGTTTATATACTTTTTTTAAATAATTTACTAGTATTTTTTTTCCATATTCGCCTAAATCTCCCGTTATTATTAGATCATAATAATCAGGGTTTCTATCTAAATCTTTTAAATGTTTATAAATAGTATCAGCTGCTGCTGGAGCCATAACAGCTCCCATGTGATTTACATCTTTTACTCCTTTATCTATAATTTTTCCTACTGTAGAGGCTGTTATACTGATTTTTGTTCTCTTATTAGTAAGTAGTAAAGCAGCTCCTCCTGTTGTTGTAAAAGTAGCGGTCTCTGGTTTAGGAGTTCCATATTCTGTAGGATTTCTATATTGCTTTTCAGCACTAGTATTATGACTAACAGTAGATACTATACAATTTTTTGCACTTTTATTTTCAATAAAAGTAGCACCTATAATCATTGCCTCAGAACTAGTAGCACAAGCATTATAAATACCTAAAAAAGGAATATCAAACTCTCTTATAGCATAATCAGAGGAAGCTATTTGATTTTGTAAATCGCCTGAGATTATTAAATTTACATCACTATCTTTTTTATTAGTCTTATCTAAAATTAATGATATAGTATCTTTAAGTAATTTTATCTCAGCCTTCTCCCAACTTTTTTCTCCAAAATATAAATCTTTTGTATATGTTTTATCAAAATATTTGGCTAAAGGTCCTTCATGTTCATATATGCCAGCAATAGTAGCTGTATTTTCTATATATACATTCTTATAAGTATTAGTCATATTTATCCTCCTATTATAAGCAATCTAATAATTCCAAATATGTATACTGCAACTGTTCCATATAATATAACAGTACCAGCAAGTTTAAAAATATTAGCACCTATTCCTAAAACAAGGCCTTCTGTTCTGTATTCTAGAGCAGCACTAGTAATAGAATGTGCAAAACCTGTTATAGGAATTATTAAAGCACTTTTTAATTTTGTTACACAAATATCAAATACTCCAAGTGCTGTTAATATAGAAGCTATTACAATTAAGGTTAATATTACTAAAACTCCCGATTCTTTTCTTGGTAAATTAAACCAAAATTCATACAATTCTAATAAGATTTCACTAGATAATCCGACTAGTCCACCAGCAACAAAAGTAGTTATAGCATTAATTAATTTCTTTGGTTTAGGAGTATATTTTTTTATAAATTTTTGATATTGTTCATCAGACATTATTATCACCATTTATAATATTACCTTTTTTTTAAAAAATATACAAAAGAAAAAAAAGAACAAAAGTTCTTTTACTTATTTTCACGAATTTTAGCTTCTAGATTAATTCTATCTATGCCAACAAATAATTCTTCTATCTTTATATCTAGTGCTTTAGCTATTTGCACTAGTGTATCAATTGAGAAATATTTTTTGGCATGAGGTGCTTCTATTCTTCTTATAAATTCATGTGAAAATCCCGCTAAGTCCGCTAATTCTGCTTGCGTTAGGCCAGCTTTTTTTCTATTTTCTTTTATATTACTGGCAATTGTTTCATATATATCATCATTTCTTTTAGTAGTTCTTACCATTTGCATCACCTTAAAATAATTGTCTCATAATTTTTTGTTTTTTTCTGTAACCGATTCGGTTACATTATTAACAAACGCTTTATTTATACGGTTTTACAAACAGTTTTTTTTAATTTTTTTAATATTTTTGTTTCATTTCTTGATACTTGAACTTGATTTGTGTGTAAAAATTTGGCAGTTTCACTCTGAGTTTTATCTTGAAAATATCTTAAATTTATTAATTTCATTTCTTCATCATTTAATGTTTTCAATATTTCTTTTAAAAATATATTATCAACATCAATATCGCTTTCTAATGGGATACTATCAAGTAAAGTTAGTGTCTTACCATCACTATTTATTGCTTCATCCAAACTTTTAACACTGTCTTTAACTAACATAACTTTATTAATTAAACTCTCATCAAGTTCTAGAAATAATGATAATTCATAATTACTAGGTTCCTTCATGAGTCGCTGTGCTAAAATATTCTTTGCTTCTAATATTTGCTTATATATTTTATTATATTCTCTAGATGTTTTAATTACTTTAGAATTATTAACAAAACTAACTACTTCACTTAATATATATTTATAAGCATAAGTAGTAAATTTAACATTACTATTCTTATTATAATTATTATATGCTTTAATTATACCAATAACACTTACTTGATATAAATCATCATAATCATAATATCTAGTATACTTATTTACTATAGAACATATTAAACCTTTATTTTCATTTATTATATTAACTAATATTTTTTCATCATCCATAGTATCCTTTCTTTTATATTAAAGAAAAGGCATCTATCTCACAATTTATCTTTTGAATATTATTACTAAAAATTCTTTTTCTACTATTATTGGCATCGCATATTAATAGACGCCTTTGATCTTTTAATATTTTTTTGTTATATTCAATTATATTATTTATACTACTAACATCAATAGCACGTAAATTATTAGTATTTAAAACTACATATTTAATACCAATATCTTCAATTAAATTATTAATAGATTCTAAGTAATTATCATTATCTATTCTTCCAGCTAATCTCACAAATAATACACCTTTTCGAAACTCAGTACTAATTTTCAACATTTTATCACCCTTTGCATATTAATTTTATCACCTTTAATATAAATTATAAACTAATCTGACAAAAATAGACATTATAAGCAATCGACATATTTCGACAATTAAAATCTAATAAAATAAATGCAATTAATCAACCAAAACAAAATATTACGCATTCTAAACAACTCCTTTACTTTTATATTTATTGCCCTTAATTATATTATTTGCTTTTTTTCTTTAAAACCCTTCTTATTTTTAAAATTTTATAAAAAAAATAGAACCTAAGTCCTATTTATACGTTATATAACTATTTTCTTTAACTACTTCCCCATCACTATAAAGTTCGGCCACAACTCTTTTGTTTTCTAGATATAAATCTTTAACATTGTAAGCAAGGATCTCTTCTTCATTAGTACTAACACTAACATCTCTAAAGTAAAGAGTAGTTCCTCTTAAATAAAATTTATAATTACTAGCCCCAGAAAAACCTGTTGCTTCAACTACTTTATTAGCTTCTACCTTAACCTCTTCACCGGTTTGAGTATTAAAATCATAATCAGTAGTTTTCTCGGCTTCTTGCTCCTGTTTTTGTTCTTCCTCTGTTACGGTAGTATTATCAGAATCATTCGTACTATTAGTATCATTATCTTCTATGCTTTCAGAACTTTCACTAGTTTTTTCATTAGAACGCAAGACATTACTTCCTTTATTATTATCTTTTAATAAGAAATAAGAACCACCACCAACCAAAATAATAACTAAAATTATTATAATAAAAATCATTCCCCCATTTTTCTTCTTTTTTCTTCTCATAATCATCACCTATTTACTTTCTAACTTAATTATAGCATATTTCTTGCTTTTTTTATACAATTTTCTACCATTTTGTAATTTTCATCGAATAGTTCTATTCTGAAGTTAGTAATTCCAATATCTATGTACTTTTTTAAATCATCTATATAATCAATATTTTTAAAATGCATAATATGTGTTAGACAATTTTTTCTAATTATTGGGAATCTATTGCCAAACCTATCTTCTAAGCTAAAATTATCACATGAATTCTTACATTCATCGCAATAATTTAAACATTTCTTTAATGGACAGTACTTCATAACCATAAGTTCTAACCTACCATATATTATTAATTCAACATTATAATGACACTTCATAATATCTCTTATTTTATTAAAATCCAATTCAGAAGACAAAGTAACTCTTTCTGCTCCCAAACTATTTAAAACTTTGATACTATAACTATTTGTAACATTTAAATAATAATCACTAACTAAAAAATTATTATTTTTATATTTATTTATACTTCCCATTTCACAAACTAACAATTTACTGTTATTAAACTTTCTATAATTATTATTCACTCTATTGCATCTATAATAAACATTATCTAAACTTTTATATTTAATATATAAATCATAGTCTGCAATATAAATATTATCAACTTTATTGTCTATACAACACTTTAACTGCTCTTCATTTCTAACTAAAACATTAAGAGAGATATTATTACTGGCTTCTATATAACTACCACATATATTTCTATAATTTACCAATCTTCTCTTACTAAAGCTTCTAACTTCAATTAATTTATCTACTAACTTTCTTCTTACTTCATTGATAGATTTTAAATTAACAAAAATACCATCATCTTTTTCTACTTTAATATCATCTACATCAAATGGAGTAGCCCCTAATTTACTAATAGATGTTTTTATATTTTGAGTAGTTACTTCTCTTTTAATAGCCTTATCAACTACATCTCCAAATTCAGTTATTTCATTATTACCATCACTTATTGTAATAGAAAAAGATTTTCCAATTCTAAATTTTGCTCTAAAATTTACTTTAATTACTTTTTTAGTTACAACTTCTAATTCTTTTATCAATTTACTAGATAATGTTTTTAAAACTATATCATTTTCTTTTAATCCTATTTTATTATCAACCATACAAATATTACCTTTATTAACCTTACTAGTTAATTTATTTTTACTATCATATAACTTATTTACAATCATTCCTTTATTAACTTTTTTAAACCTTATACCATCTTCTTGATTTAATTCATAATTTAATTTTATATAAATACACTTATTAGTAACTTTAATAACTTTACCTAACTCTATTCCTATATGATTAGGACTTTTAGTATTTGTAATATCAACTTCATTAAATAAATATCCTTTTGTAAATTCACGATTATATAATAACTTTAAATTAGTCATCTCCTTTTTTGTTAGTTGTAAATTCGTATCTTGTTTTTGATAGTATTTATCTATTAACATTCTATATAATTTTGTTACATATCCAACATATGCTGGAGTTTTCATTCTTCCTTCTATTTTCAAGCTATCTATACCACTATCTAATATTTCTTTTAAATTATTAATGGTATTTAATTCTTTGGCACTTAACAAATATTTATCAGTTAATTTTACTTGCTTTTCATTTTTTATTAATTTATATGGTAATCTACACGAACCAACACATTCTCCTCTATTACCACTTCTGCCACCATTTAAACTACTAAACAAACAACAGCCAGAATAACAAATACATAAAGCCCCATAAACAAAAACTTCTTTTTCTATATCTATATTTATATTTTTTATCTCATCAAGACTCATCTCACGAGCAAAAACAACTCTAGAACATCCTAATTCTTTTAATAATTTTATTCCTTCTTCATTATGATTATGACATTGAGTGGATGCGTGAATTTCAAAATCAGGAAATCTATCATGAACTAATTTTATCATTCCAATATCTTGCATAATAAGTGCATCTACTCCATTTGCATACAAAAATTCTATATATGAAATAAAATTCTCTACTTCACACTCATATATTAATGTATTAACCGTAACATACACAAACACACCATATAAATGACTATATTTTATAGCCTCTATTAATTCATCATTAGTAAAATTCTTACTAAACTTTCTAGCCCCAAAATCACATCCTGCTAAATATACAGCATCAGCACCATTATGAATAGCTTGATATAACATATCAAAATTACCTACAGGACTTAACAACTCAACTTTCTTCACATATACCACCTACTAAAAATTAACTTTAATATATAGTAACACAATTTATAAATTTAAACAATAAAAGAACTAACCATAAAAAGTTAGCTCATCTATATCAAACGCAAATTTCTGCAAATTCGCGACCAACTAAGGAAGTTAAATAATATAATTATTATTTATACTTCCAATTATCACCATATAAATCGTTATATATAACAATTTATAATAATGATTAATCTATATTATTACTAATACTATTAAACTTATATTATTAATAAATTAGTATCAGTACTAGCAACTATACCAAACAAATAATATTACTATTAATCCTAATTTATACTTACTCTTATAATATGATGTTTTTTTAATTTTAATACCTTTATTAAAACATTTTCTAAATTATTATATTCATATTTATAAAAAAAGACACTCTTTATTATTTTCTAAGGTACATAAGTATCTATCTCTAAGCCACTATTCTTAATTTTAAACACAATACTACCATCTCTATCAGTTCTATAAATAGATGACTTACTTAAAATATCTAATACCTCACTATTTGGATGTCCATATCTATTATTTTTACCAACCGATATAACTGAATATTTAGGATTAATTTTATCAATAAAATTATTAGATGTACTAGTTTTACTACCATGATGTCCTACCTTCAATATATCGATATTTTTAAGATTATATTTATCTAATATATCATCTTCCACTTTAATACCAGCATCACCCATAAATATAATCTTAACATTAGAAAAATTCAAATATATTACATTAGAATTATCATTTTCATTATCATATAAATTATTATTCAAAAAATATAACATATTATTACCTATGTTTAACTTTTCTATATTTCTATAATATAAAATATTTTTTCTTTTTAGTTCTTTAATAAATTCTAATTCTAAATAATTATATTTACCTAGATTAAATATAACTTTATCTATATAAAAATCACTAACTAAATTAATAGCCTCTCCCATATGATCGATATCACCATGTGGTGATTATCGGTTAAGCACACGTATGCAAAGTCTTTATTTACAAAGAAAAAGAAGTATCAAAATGATAATTCTAAAAATTTATCTATTTATTAAAATTACTTCTCTATCTGATTCTTTCAATAATGAAAAATCTTTCTTTTCTTCAGTGAATAATCGTTCTATTTTTACAATCCTATTATGAGTAAATGTTTCATGAAGTACTATTGCTACATCTTCGTCATCATAATAATAGTCTTCATTCAAATAATATGGATCAAAAATATAAGCAAAATTATCATCGATTTTTGTTATTAACACATAATGTTCAACACTCTGCCAACATCTTGCAATTATAACCCCATTATTATCTACTGTTTTCTTCATATCAAACAAGTTAACTTTATCTTTACTTAATACTCTACAACTTATATTAAAATTTTTATTTTCATTGGCATATTTTACAAAATATCTTGCAAGTAACTCTGCATGTTTTCTGGAAGTTCCACCTTTGCCAATGATCCCATCTTCACCTTCTACATCCAATGTATATTTATAAACTGCTTTTATAAGCGAAACTGGTACGTCTTCTCTATCGTATAAATAGGCCAACGCATTTATAAACGCAGTGGTTCCACAATTGTACTCCGTATTTTGATATCTTAATGGTATTTTCATTTTATCATCTCCTACAATTATTATATCATACTAATTCATATTCCCTAGCAATAATCCTATCATCAGAACAATATTTAATTACATACTCATTGTCTTGTTTACAAATAATTATTCCTACTGTATTATTTTCTTCAAACATTTTTATATTCTTATCAATATAATTCATATAAGTCATAATTTGTCCAGTGTGTTCTTTCTTTAACTCAGTTACTTTTAATTCTATAACTATGTAGCATTTATATTTAATATTATATAGAAGTAAATCAATGTAATTGTATGTGTTACCTGCTTTAATTTTATATTCATTGCCAACATAAGTAAATTTAGTGCCTAACTGATTTAAAAAATCATCCAGATTATTTAATATTAATTGTTTTAACGCATATTCTGATAGTTCCTCATTTAATTCATTAGTTTGTATAATTATAGGATTTGGTATTAAATCATTAACTTTTAATTGTTCTTTAGTAATTAGTTTATTCTTAGTTTCTTCACTTAATCTATCATATTCTTGAGTTTTTATTCATTCTTGTAATTGTCTTCTTGTTAAATTTTTCTTCTCACATATATCAATATAGTACATAATTGCATCTATGTTTTTAACTGTTAATAATTCTCTGAAATGGCTCCAACTCAATTTGGAACCCAGTGGGTTCCATTTTATGCTTGAAAAAATTTCATAAAATTGTCTCATGTATCTAAGATTTCTTTCATTATATTTTTTACCAACTTCAATCATTAGATTTTCAGAATATTGTTTAATTATATTTTTACCATATTCTTTACCTACTTCACTTAAAAGTTTCCCAGTCTCAAAATATACACTAACTTTATGTCTATCTTTTGAATAGTCTTTTGCTCTATCATATATTTCACTTTTTATTAGTTTTTCTTTTATCTCATTATAATAATTCATCTTACTCCTTTCTATGGTATACATGTTTCTATTTTTAACCTATCATTATTTATCTTAAACATTATGCTTCCATATTGATCCGTTCTATAAACTTTACTGTCTTGTAAATTATCTAATACACTATCATTTGGATGACCATACCGATTATTCTTACCAACACTAATTATTGAATATTTGGGATTTATTTCATTTATAAATTCAATACTTGAGCTCGTTTTACTTCCATGGTGTCCTACTTTTAAAACATCTATATCTGGTAAATTATACTTATTTAATATTTCTTTTTCAGTAGTAATTGATGCATCTCCCATAAACATAAATTTATAGCCATTAAGTTCTTTATAAATCACATTACTATTGTCATTTTCATTATCAAATTCTTTTGTTTGCAAAAAATATAATTTGTTTTTATCAATATTTAATTCTTTAATACATGAATAATATTTAATTTTCTTTTTATCTAAAACCTTAATTAGTTCTTTCTCTAAATCATTATATTCTCCACAATTAAATATGACTTTTTCTATCTTTATATTATTAACTAAATTAATTGTTTCTCCCATATGGTCGTAATCCCCGTGACTAATTATTAAATAATCTAATTTAGTTAACCCTAAAGAATTTAAATACGGAATTATTTTACTATCAGCAATACTATATTCATTACTTCTCTCTTCCCACTTTTCTTTTTTATAAGAAATAATTCCTCCTGTATCAATTAATATATTTCCTTTATTATATGGAAATTTTATAAATATAGAATCACCTTGTCCAACATCTAAAAAACTAATCTTAAAAGTTGGTTCAAAATAAATATAACATTTATGAATTATAATTAAACCTATTAGTAAAATATAATACTTTTTCTTAAAAATAGCTAAAAATATAAATATATAATATATTAAGACTAATAATATAGAAGGTTTAGATAAAGTTAATTGGAATATAGTAACACTAGAAAACAAATTATTTAATGCCTCTAAAATAAATATTGATATTTTAAAAATACCTATTAAAAAAGGAAAAACAAATGTTAATAAAGATAAAGGAAAAACTACTACACTTACTAATGGAATTAAAATTAAATTTATAAATATTGAAAAAATATTTACTTGATAAAAATTAAAAATAGAAATTGGAAAAGAAACAAGAAGACATATAAAAGATATATAAATATTTTTATAAAACCAATTTCTTATATTATTAATTTTTTGTGATAATAATATTAAACTAAAACTAATTAAATAAGAAAATTGAAATCCTATATTATAAATATAAAATGGATTTATAAATATTGCCACAACTAATACTAATAGAATTATATCCAAAGTTTTTATTTTTAAATTATAGCACTTATTTATAGACATTAATATAAACATAATAACAGATCTAAGTATCGAAGGACTAATGCTAGTCAAAAATAAATAAAATAAAACAATCCATATTGTAATAAAATAAATTAATTTATTATTATAAGAAATTTTCTTTAATATAAATAGAATCATTGAAGTTAAAAGAACAATATGACTACCAGATATAGAAAACAAATGAGAAACTCCATTAAATTCATAATTATCAAACATATCATTATCTAAATCACTATTAATACCTAATACAAATATTTTTAAATAACCTGTATCATCTATATCTTCTATTCTCTCAATAACTTTATTTTTTATATAATAGATAATATTAGTATTTTTGGTAATAATTTCAATTTTATCAGCATCAACCAAATAATATATTTGATTATTATATAAATACTTTCTATAATTAAATATATTAGGAATAGTATTATTACTAGGAATTTCAAAAGTACCAATTACTTTTATTTTATCCCCTAACTCTAAATTATTCTTATAATAATTTTTTTCTTTCTTTGTTTTAACATAATAATTAATAATTAACTTTTCTTTAGCTTTAATATTTATTGTTACTTTATTGCCATCTATCTCAAAATCAGTAACAACCCCTATAACACTTTTAGTATTAACACTATATTTACTATGAAATTTATATATATTAGTAATTAAAAGTGCATAGCCTAAAAACAATAAAGCTAATATTTTAAATATATATCTAGACTGTAATATTGTCCTTAATTTTCTCGTATACAGCTTCTCCAATACCACTTACCTCTAAAATATCCTCAGGCTTGGAAAAATTTCCATTTTCTTCTCTATAATCGATAATAGCTTGTGCCTTACTCTCGCCTATACCATCTAGGGTTTGTAATTCTTCTAAGGAAGCAGTATTTATATTTACAACCTTACTAGCCTCATCATTACTCTTATCATTGTCATTATCATCACTAGTAGTACTATTAGCGTTATCACTACTTTCTTTTTTGTTAGAAGTATTATTATCTAAACAAGCATCATTAGTAATCTCAGGACATACACAAGTATCATTTACACTAGGTGCTAAAAATTCTTTTTCCCTAGCTTCCTTTATTTGGTCTTTTGTATAAATAATTACTACCATCTCGTCACTAACTTTCTTAGCCAAATTAATAAAAGTAGTATCTGCCTCATCAGTAAGACCACCTGCCATATATACAACATCCATTACCTTTTTATTACTCTCTAACTCATAAACACCTGGTGACTTAATAGCTCCTTTTATATCTACATATACCTTAGAGGTTTTAATATCCTCATTCTTTTTGTCTTCCTTATTATTTTTTTCTTCCTTAACTTCTAATACTTCTAAATCATTATCAACACTACTAGTACTATCAAGATAATATTTTATAGATACTACCAATACAACCATAACTACTATTCCTACAATTATAATTTTATTTATATTATTTTTTAATATTTGAACTATTTTCATAATCACACTCCTGTTATGCCCTCTAATTATATTATTTGCGATATCTTCCAAATTCCCTTCTTATTTTCTAAAATAAATTAAATTTTTTACATAGCAAATAAAAAAAAGGTCATAATATATACGAGGAGGAAAATAATGAATAAAAATGATAATAAAATAAAATGTGACGTAGAAACTTGTAAACATAATGAAAGTAAAAAGTGTAGTCTAAATGAAGTAAAAATAAGCTGTAACTGTGGTTGTAATGAATGTAATTGCGTAGATGATACTATATGTGAGAGCTTTGAAGAAAAAGAAATAGACTAATAAAAAATACTGTTCATACAAGTTATGAAAGTATTTTTTTTATAAATAAATATAATAAATAACTATATTAACTCATTATCCTTAATTATAAATAACTCTCCATTCTTATAAAAAGCATAAAATATGTCTTCTAACTCTAAATTCTTCTGTCTTAGAATATTTCTTAACCAAGCCTCATCCTTATTAAGTAACTTTAAAGTATCTTCTTGAATATTAGTATCTAAAATAACTGGTAATGGAAGAGGAGATGATTTTTTACTACCAAGTCTTTTAGTAAATGGAAATACAGATAAAGTACCATTATTTTCTAAAATAGCATATTCTATCTCCTCGATACTTTTATATCCTTTTTCCCTAATTTGAACCATTAAATCATCTAAATTATATTTTTGCATCATCATTTCTTTATAATTTACTCGACCATTCCTTATAATAACAGAAGGATTACCATCCAAGAGTATTCTAAATTTAGGTAATTTAAGAGATAAGAACGCTAAAGATACTTGTAGCATTAATAAAGTTAAAATAGGTATAATAGACCTTAATATATTATTATCATAATCTTCTATACTAATAACAGTAAGCTCAGCAATTAAAATAGACACTATTAAATCAATTATCCCTAGTTGTCCAACTTCTCTTTTTCCCATTATTCTATAAACAATAAAAATAAAGAAATAAAAAAATAAAGTTCTAATAAAAATCATAAAAATATCCATTATATCACCTAATATTATTATTGCAAATAATCATAAATTTTATACAAAACAATATTATTTAATAGGTGATATAAATGATTAAAAATCTATTATTCTCTTTATTATATTTCTTTATATTTATTATAATTGCAAATATATTTATAACATTATTAAGTTACTTTAATATTTTTAGTGCCAGTATTATAAAAATATTAAAATTTATAACTCCCATTATAGCTATAACAATAATTAGTTATATACTAGGTAAAAAAAGTATAAAAAAAGGGTTTTTAGAAGGCTTAAAACTAGGTAGTATTATATCTATATTATTTCTAATAATATCTATAATAACAAAAGTATTTAATTATGAATCTTTAATTTATTACTTAGTTATAATACTAGCCTCTGTATTAAGTAGTATGTTTGGAATAAATAGAAAAGATAGTAGCAAATAATATTACCATATATTTCTTATAGCCACTAGCATAAATCAATTCAAGATATACGATATATAAAAATATCACGGATTAAGATTAAATTAATAAAAATAAACATAAAAAATTAGTTAATAAAAAAATGCCTAAGCGGCATTTTTTATATTATTAACCTTTACTCTCTTTTTATTTATATCAACTACTCTAGTATTATCATCTACTTTATTTATACCATTATACTTTGTAGGCTCATTAACCTTACTTTTATCAGTAGAATAAATTCTAAGTCTATCACTCATATCATTGTATTCTTTAATAAACTTTTCCTTCTTATCATCAGAGCTTTTCTTAATACCTAAACTAATTCCAGCAATTAAAGTGGGTATTGCAACAACATCTAAAGTAATTCCTAAGAATCCTAATGCTTCATGTGTTCCTAATAAAGGAACTGAAGTACCAAACATTAAAATAGAACCAATTATTAATAAACTTATTAATTTCTTATCTATTTTTTTCTTTGATTTGGTATAATTATAACTCTCATATTTTGAAGCATAAGCATCTAAATAATCTTTCATCTCACGATAATACATTTCAATTAATTTTTCCCTATTTCCTCTCTTATTAGGAACATATTGAATAATATCATTATCATCATCAATTCCATAACGATGAACTTCAATAAAATGTGGATCATTAAAATCTATTCTTTTAATGCCATTTGGTCTAACAGTATTATTTGGTAAACTATAATTCATACTATCACCCCACTCAGGTAGGTATTGTAGCACATTTTATCGATAAATGCAACTTAGTTAACTAAAAAGAAATTTTGTGCTATTTTTCATGTTACTACTCAGACTATCACTTAAAATAAAGACAGTTTCAGCTGCAATGTTATTAACTTAAGGATGACATAAGTAGAGAAAATGTCATTCTTTTGTTT
>CALVPO010000012.1 GCA_944351345.1 uncultured Bacilli bacterium
ATTATAATATTGATGAAATTGATATGCTTGATAATGAAAATTTAGTTTTAAAGAATGGTAGTAATATTAAACTAAATATTTCATTTTCTGATAATTTTAAAGTAAGTATTAATAGAGTTTATAAATGGTCTAGTAGTGATAATGATGTTTGCTCAGTTGATGATGAGGGTATAATTTATACAAAAGAGCCTGGTACAGCTTATATTGAAGCTAAGCATGGTAATGATACTATTAAAACTAAAGTTACAGTATATGATACTAAAAATGTATTAATTATAGTAGGAGACTCTAGAATGGATCATTTTAAAGATGATAATGGATTTACTTCTACTTCTGACTATGAAGTAAAATATACTGAAAAACCTAGTTTATTGTCTGATTTTGAAAGAATTTACGTTGTTTCTTTAAGCGGCATGCGTTATAATTGGTTAGCTGGTGAAAATGGTTATCAAGATAATAATGCTACTTTATATGTTGAAGATATTATAGAAGAATATGAAGATAAAACTACTGATATATATAAATATAATATAAAAATATTATTTAATTTAGGAGTAAATGATTTAAATCATAAGTATTTAGGAAATGATAGTCCTGCATATATTTCAGAAAAATATATTACTAAATTAAAAGATATTATGAATAATGAATGGAAAAGTGATATAATAAATAATATATCTCTTAATATGGTTACTTTGCTTCCAGTTGAAGATTCTCAAGTTAGTTGCTATTTTACCGGAAGAAAAAATAGTGATGTTATTGAATTTAATGAATTTACTAAAAATGAATACGATGGTGTTGTTTGTGATGCTTATAATGATTTGGATATAAATAAAAATTCCTTTAGAGAAAGAACTGATAAAGACTGTGCTAATAGAGATGGACTACATTTTAGTAAAAAATTTAATAGAGAAGTATTATATCCATATTTAATTAATGTTTGTGGTAAAAAATAATCATATTTAAAAGACAGTTAAATATATTTTAATGAGGTGAATATGATGAGTAAAGAATTACCTAAAATGTATCAAACTAAAATTAATAAACCTATAAATAGTATACAAAAAGTATATAGTAGTATTAATAATAAATATGATAACAATAGGGGATACAATAAATATAGTGATATTTCTATTGATAAAAAAATAGATAATATATTTAATAGTTATGATTATGTTTATAAAGCTGATGTTACTATAGTTACAGATTCTGGTACTGTATCTAAAAGAATTGTTGCAAGAAATAAAAATAATTTAATTACTATTGATAATGAATTTATTCCTATTAGTGTTATTAGAGATATTTATAAATAGTATTTATTCTAAAAGGAGATGGAGTTATGAATGAAAAATTGCAGGAGTTTAATCGAAGCTTAAAAACTAGTAAAATTGCTATAATAGGGGTGGGAGTTAGTAATATACCTTTGATTGAATATCTAGTTAATTTGAAATGTGATATTACGTTATATGATAAAAAAAATAAAGAATTACTTGGTGATGATATTAAAAATATAATTTCTAAATATAATATAAAGGGATTTTTTGGTGATAATTATTTAGAAAATTTAGTAGGATTTGATATTATTTTTAGAAGTCCTAGTTGTCTTCCTACTAATGAATATATAAAGAAAGAAAGAGATAGAGGATGTATTGTTACAACTGAAGTAGAACAGGTAATTAGACTTGCACCTTGTAAAGTTATTGGAGTTACTGGTAGTAAGGGTAAGACTACTACTACTACTATTATTTATAATATTTTAAAGTCTTTAGGATATTCTACTTACTTAGGAGGAAATATTGGAACTCCCTTATTTGTAGAATTAGATAAAATGAAAAATAATGATATTGTAGTATTAGAGTTATCAAGTTTTCAACTTATGGATATGAAAGTATCACCATCTATTGCTGTTATTACTAATATAAGTCCTGATCACTTGGATATTCATAGTAACTATAATGAATATATTGATGCTAAAAAATATATATTTAAAAATCAACAAAAACAAGATGTTTTAGTTTTAAATCACGATGATAATATTGTAAAAAAATTTGCAAATAGTACTATTAGTAA
Organism: uncultured Bacilli bacterium; assembly: GCA_944351345.1. Classification (GTDB taxonomy): domain Bacteria; phylum Bacillota_I; class Bacilli_A; order RF39; family UBA660; genus RUG11198. The sequence continues at coordinate 2,071 of CALVPO010000012.1, forward strand.
AATTCGTTATTTTGGCAAAGTTAAAAAAGCTGCTAGTTGGAATAAAGATTCTTATGTTTTAAACGAAAGATATATTGAATATAACGGCAATAAAATAATTGATACTAAAAAGTTGTTACTAAAAGGCGAACACAATTACTTAAATGTATGTGCAGCCTTAAATGCTATTCATGATTATATAGATGTATCTAATGATGTTTTAGAAAGTATTATTGCATCTATTTCTGGAGTCGCTCACCGTTTAGAATTTGTAAGAGAAATAAACGGTGTTGATTGGTATAATGATTCTGCTAGTACTACTCCTGATAAATCTATTGCTGGTATTAGAGCGTTTGATACAAAAGTTGTTTTAATTGCTGGTGGATATGATAAAAATATTTCCTATGAATCTCTAGCTAAGCCAATACTAGATAATGTTAGTAAATTAATTTTATTTGGAGATACTAAGAATAAAATATATGATGCTGTAATGAAACTTAGTCGTGATAGTGGAGTATCTATTCCTATTTATGTTATGGATACTTTAGAAGAGGTAATTGATGTTGCATATCAGGTTAGTGTTCCTGGAGAAGTAGTATTATTTTCTCCAGCTTCTGCTAGTTTTGATATGTTTAAAAACGCTTATCAAAGAGGAGATTTATTTAAAGAAATAGTTAATAAATTATAAACTATAAATTGTTAACTTTTTACTTGACAAAAAATATAAAATAGAGTAAAATTTTGAAATAGTTGAGGAGGAATTTACATGTCAGACGAAAAAATTTATTTAACTGATGAAGGATTTTTAGAATTAGAACAAGAATTAAATGAATTAAAGAATGTTAAAAGACCTGCTGTTATTAAAGCTTTGAAGGAAGCTAGAGCTTTGGGAGATTTGTCTGAGAATGCTGATTACGATGCAGCCAGATCAGAGCAAGCTCAAGTTGAAGGAAGAATTCAAGAATTAGAGAAAATAATGGAGAATGCTGTTATTATTGAAAAAGGTAGTACAGATTCTGTTAGTATTGGTATGACAGTAAGGGTTAAATATATAGATGATGACGATGATGAAATTGAAGAATATCGTATAGTTGGATCTAAAGAAGCTGATCCATCAAATAATAAGATTTCTAATGAATCACCACTTGCTAAGGCTATTATGAATGCTAAGGTTGGAGATGTTTGTTCAGTTGATAGTCCAAATGGTACTTATGATGTAGAAATAGTAGAAATTTTATAGGAGGTAAGAAGTAATGAAAAAAGAAGTAAAGTACACTGTTAAAGGAGAAGAATGGGATAAGGCTAAGGATAGGGCATTTAACAAATTAAATAAGACACATAGAATTGATGGTTTTAGAAAAGGTAAAGCTACTAGAAGTATTTTTGAGAAGAAATTTCCTGGAGAAATAGTTATGGAAGCTGCAAATAATTTAATTGATAAGAAATATGTTGAGATAATTAATGACAAAGAAATAATACCTGTTGTAGAACCTAAAGTAAATATTACTAAGATAGATGATGAAGGGTTAGAAGCTACTTTTACTATTGTAACTGAACCTGAGGTTAAATTAGGAGATTATAAGAACTTACCTGTAAAGAAAGATACAGTTAAAGTTACAAAAGATGAAATTAAGACTAGAATTGATAATTTACTTAAAGATTATGCTGAGTTAGTAGTTAAAGAAGACGGCAAAGTAGAAGATGGTGATATTGCTGTTATTGATTTTGAAGGTTTTAAAGATGATGTAGCATTTGATGGTGGTAAAGGCGAAAATTATTCATTAGAAATAGGAAGTAATAGTTTTATACCTGGTTTTGAAGATGGTGTTAAAGGTATGAAAAAAGGGGAGAGTAAGGATCTTAAATTAACTTTCCCTAAGGATTATGGAGTAGCTGATTTAGCAGGTGCTGATGTTGTATTTAAAGTTACTGTAAATGAAATTAAAAAGAAAGTTATTCCTGAGTTAGATAAAGATTTCTTTGATGATTTAGGAATGGAAGGTGTAACTGACAAAGATAGTTTAGAAGCTAAAATAAAGGAAGAAATTAAGTCTGAAAAAGAAAGAAGTGCTGATAATAAATATATTGATGATTTATTAAATGCTGCTGTTGAAAATATGACTTGTGATATTGATGATGAGATTGTTGAGGCTGAGGCTAAAAACATGTATAACGATGTTGTACAAAGAATGAATATGCAAGGATTAACAGAAGAAGTTTATTTACAGTATGCTGATACAACTAAAGAGGATATAATTGAAAATATGAAACCAGAGGCTTTAAAAAGACTTCAAAATAGTTATTTATTAAATGCTATTATTGAAAAAGAAAAAATAGAGGTTAGTGAAGAAGAAGCTAAAAAAGAGATTGAAGAGATGGCTAAGACTTATAATATGACTGTTGAGGATATTGAGAAATCTATAGGTGGTATTAATGCTATGCTATATGACTTAAAAGTTAGACGTGCTATCGATATCATGAAAGGTTCTAAATAGTATATAAATTAAGTACAAAAGGCTATAATAATTAGTCTTTTTTTATTTGTTTTTTATCTTAAGTAAGTGCCTAATTAAATAGATTTTATGATATAATATAGTTTATATTTTGTTAGGGGATGATTATTATAATACTTAAATATCAAAATTTAGATTCAATTACATTAGAATTAGATAATATAAAAGATAATAATATTAAACTACCATTGCGATCAACTCCATTAAAATTAACTCCAGCTTTTATTATGCCAGATAATTCAATATATTATATGACAACTGATCATCATTCCGCTAACTTTTTTGAACAATTAGAAATATCTTTTGATGTTATAGGAACAAATTCAAAACTTTATTCAACAACTAAGACAAAAAAAGAAAAATTACTTTCATTAAGAGATAGGTTATTAAGTGATTATCAGAGATTTTTACATAATGATGTATCTGTTCGGGATGTTAAAAATTATTTAGATGTGGATGCTTTGTTTGGATTTATATATGGATATAATTTAAAAAATATTTATTCGCAAGATTGTAGTAAGGTATTATTAATGTTATTAAATAGTAAAATTCAAATATATGATTATTTTCTTAAGTTAATTGATGAATGTGATGATGTTGTTCTAGCATTAAAAACATATTTTAGTGATTATGTACCAGAAATAAAATTTGATAAAATAAACACTAAAATTATGAAACAATTAGCTGAAACTGATAAAGAAAAAACTAAAATTATGTTAAAAAATTTATTAGACTGTACAAATGAATTGTCTACAAATGAACTTTTACATTTTATGAACACAGATTTTATGCAAGAATTTGCAGTTTTAGCAATTGGAGTTGATAAAATAGAAACACAATTAAATAAAACAATAACAACAACTAAATTAAATCCATATGAATATTATTTTAACTATTTAATGATGGGATATAATATTATTCAGATACCTAAAATAGTTTTTAATAAACAAAAACAAGTTTTTGAAAAAGTAGATATAAGGGAATTTTCTATGATTTCTTATTACGATGAAAAATATAAAGAGAAAACAGAATTGATATTAAAAAAAGTACCATATTCTGAGAGAAGTAAATATTTTATGTAATTAGATTAGGTTTATATTTTTTATATTTTTTTGTAAACAGGGAGATAAAAACTTACTTAATTAATGGATATTTTGGTATAATTATAAGCGGATAAGGTGAGAAGTAGAATGAAATTAAGTGAAGTAGATAAAAGTAAGTTAGCTCCTATGATGAGGCATTATGCTGATTTGAAGGAGTCATATAAAGATGTTATATTATTTTATAGATTAGGCGACTTTTATGAAATGTTTTTTGAAGATGCTGAATTAGTTAGTCACGAATTAGAATTGACTTTAACTAGCAGGAATGCTGGTTTAGAAGAAAAAGTCCCTATGTGTGGGGTTCCACATCATTCTGTTGATGTTTATGTCGATAAGCTTGTTAAAAAAGGATATAAAGTGGCTATATGTGAGCAGTTAGAAGATCCTAAAAATTCTAAAGGTATAGTAAAACGTGATGTTACTGAAGTAATATCTTCTGGTACTATTATTAATTCTAATAGTCTTAATGAAAAAGAAAATAATTACATAGGTAGTATTTATGATTATGAATATTGTTATTGTATAGTTTATACTGATATTACTACTGGTGAGTTGTATTCTGAAATAATTATTCATGATACCAATAGATTAATTAACGAAGTTTTATCTTTTGGATTAAGAGAAGTTATTGTAAATTCTGTCATAAGCTCTAATATTATAAAATTATTACGTGATCAATATGGACTTACTGTAACTGTATCTGATAATGTTATCGATACTGATGAATATAAGTTTTGTTATAGTCATATTGACGATTTAAGATATATTACGGCTATTAATCATTTACTATACTATTTAGTTGTTGACCAAAGAAGGTCGTTAACTCATCTACAAAAAGTTATAATAAATGAAGATGATAATTTCTTAAAGATGGATATTCATACTAAAAGAAATTTGGAACTTACTGAAAGTTTAAGATTACAAGATAGAAATTATTCTTTATTATGGCTTTTAGATAATACAAAGACTGCTATGGGGAGTAGAAAATTAAGACAATGGATAGAAGCTCCTTTAAAAGAGAAAAGAAAGATAGAAAAAAGATACAATATTGTAAGCAAGTTGATGGATGAGTTTATATTGTGTGAAGATTTAAGAAGAGATCTATATGAAGTATATGATTTAGAGCGATTATCAGGACGTATTGCTTTAGGAAATGCTAATGGTAGAGATTTGATTCAATTAAAGAATTCTCTTAAAGTATTGCCTGCTATACATGATATATTGAAATCCATTAATTTTTATCAGGATATAGATACTCTTAATCCTTTATACGATTTATTAGAATCTTCTATATATGAAGAACCTCCTATTTCTTTAAGAGAAGGATATTTAATAAAAAAAGGATATTCTAAAGAGTTAGATGAACTTAAGGATTTAAGGAGTGGTGGTAGAGATTTTATTAGTAAATTCGAATTAGAAGAGAGAGAAAGAACTGGTATAAAGAGTTTAAAAGTTGGTTTTAATAAAGTATTTGGTTATTATATTGAAGTAAGTAAAAGTCAATTAAATCAAATTACAGATGATATGGGGTATATTAGAAAACAAACACTTGCTAATTGTGAAAGATTTATTACTAATGTTTTAAAAGAAAAAGAAGATCTTATTTTATCAGCTGAAGAAAAAATTATTAATTTAGAATACGATATATTTATTGATATAAGGAATAAGATTAAGAAATTTATTCCTAAACTTCAGAAAGTTGCTAAAGCTATTAGTGAGGTTGATGTTTTACAGAGTTTTGCCCTTGTTAGTGAAAAATATAATTATACTAAGCCATCTTTGACTTTAGACCATAGCCTTAAACTTATTGAATCTAGGCATCCTGTTGTAGAAAAAGTTATTAAAGATGAATATGTTGCTAATGATATAGTTATGGATAATGGTGTTTCTACGTTTTTGATAACTGGTCCTAATATGGCTGGTAAAAGTACTTATATGAGACAATTAGGAATAATAGTTATAATGGCTCAAATAGGTTGTTTTGTGCCTGCTAAAGAGGCTAAATTGCCTGTTTTTGACCAAATATTCACAAGAATTGGTGCTAGTGATGATTTAGTTAGTGGAGAGTCTACTTTTATGGTAGAAATGATTGAAGCTTCTAACGCTATTACTAATGCTACTAAAAATAGTTTAATTCTTTTTGATGAATTGGGTAGGGGAACTGCTACTTATGATGGTATGAGTTTAGCTCAAGCTATTTTGGAATATACTCATGATATGATTGGTTGTAAAACTTTATTTTCTACGCATTATCATGAATTAACTAGTCTAGAAAAAAATTTGAAACATCTAAAAAATAAACATGTTTCGGCTACTGAAGAAGGAGATTCTATTATTTTTCTTCATAAAGTTTTAGATGGAGCCGTTGATAAAAGTTATGGTATTAACGTTGCCAAGTTGGCAGGATTACCTTCTGAGGTTATAACTAGAGCATCAGAAATATTAGCTACCTATGAAGAAAAAGATAGTGGTACTTCGCATAAAGAAATATCTATTCAAACTAGTTTACCACTTGATTTTATTGCAAAAAAAAGTGAAATAGAAGAAATTATAAGAAATACTAATGTTTTAGAATTAAGTCCTATTAAGGCACTTAATTTATTATATGAATTGAAGGAGAAATTAAAATAATGAATAAGAAGGGTAATAAAAGTTTTTTATATACGTTTAATAGAATTATATATACAGCAATTTTGACTTTTTTGTCTAGTTTAGTATTTATTATGGAATTTAAACCTGCTAATGGAACATATTTAGAAAATCATAATGAGACATATAAATTTTTGATTGATATATATAATTCTCTTAGAGATTTTGATGTTGTATGGGTTTTGTTGATAGTATTTATATTTTATTTCTATTATAATGTCCTTTTCAATAGTGATAAAAGTAAGAAAGGAAAAGTTTTGTCTGCTTTAGTATCATTATGGTTTGTTGGGGTTACTATTGTTGGTAAGTGTTTTGCTATAGATAATAGCTTAAGATCAATTTACTGTAGTGAAGCTCAGATTATTAAAACTATTTTGCTATCTATTGGATATTTTATTATATTTTATTCTTTATGTATAAGCATTATTAATTTTAGAATTAATATTGTAAAAAAAAAATCTCAAAGTAGGGTAGGAGCTTTTTTTGATAAGCATTGTATAGCGATTAGTATAATTTCTATGTTTTTAGCTTGGATTCCTTTAATGATTATTTATTATCCATGTGTTGCTAGTGGAGATACTGTTGATTCTTTGGCACAATTTTTTAATGTTGAAGATTTATGTTGGAGCGCTAAAGCAATTAATCTTATAAATGATAATGTGATAATAAATAAACATCATTCTGTATTATTTACTATGATCTTAGGTAATGTTGTAAAATTTGGTCATTATATTTTGTCATATAGTTTTGGAATTTTTCTTTTTATAATTTTACAAGTTGCTATACTAATTGCTATTTTTACTTTTTTAATATATTACTTAAAGAAAATAAAAACTCCTACTTGGATGAGAGTTTTTGCATTATTGTTTTTTTGCTTATCTCCTATAGTATCTAGTTATGCTATTGCTGCTATAAAAGATACTTTAGGTGCTATATTAATATTATTTTATAATATTTGTTTATTTCAAATAATTAGAAATTATGATGGCTTTGTTAAGAAAAAAATTTTTGTTATAGCATTTATGATATGTATTTTATTAATTCTAATGATTAAGAGTAATAGTATGTATGTTATAATTACTTCGTATGCTACATTATTATTTGCTTTTTGGAAGAGTAGGAAGAAGTTAAAAAAATTAGTTATGATTTTATTATTACCTTTAACTTTATTTTTAGGATATGATAAAATTTTATTGCCAAGTCTTGATATAACAGGAACTAATATAAAAGAGTCTTATTCAGTACAATTTATGCAGATAGCTAGATTAGCTCATAGAAATAAAAATGCTATATCTGATAGTGATAAAGAAATAATTGACAAAGTTTTAGATTATGAAGCTATAAGTCGTGATTATACTCCTGACTTATCTGATCCTGTTAAAAATACGTATAGAAAAGATGTGACTGAAGAAGAATTAGATGATTTTTGGAAGGTTTATTTTAAATATTTTAAGAAATATCCTAAGGTATATATTGCTTCTTTTATTAATGGTATTTATGCATATTTTTTCCCAGAAGTAGGTGAGACTAAAGGTATAATAAAAATAGATAATAGAATAGGAGAGAGTTCAAAATTTGAAATTGTTAATTTAGATAAATTTGAGGATGCTAGATATATTCATAAAGCTTTACAAGATATTTTTATTAAATTGCCATTTTTTAGTTTTTTTAATCATGTAGCATTTCACGATTGGTTTTTAATTCTTAGTGTTATATATATAATTAAGAAAAAATGTTATAAATATATTGTACCAATTAGTTCTTTAATAGCTATATTTTTATCTTGTTTAATTTCGCCAGTAAATGGAAGCTTTAGATATATATTACCAATTGTTTTTTCAGTTCCTTTAATATTAGCAATAGATTATTTTTGCTATGATAAAAGAGAAGTTAATTAATTAAAATTTTATATTTAGTAGAATAATATTAAAGATATTTTAAACATGAGAGAGTAACAGAAAGATATATAAATAATATAAAAATATTAATCTTATATTATTTTTTCTTAATAAACAGAAGTTTACATAATATACATTATAGGAACTTATAGAAATATATTTTTTTTTATTTAATTAAAGTATTTTTATGCAATAATTTAATTAGATTATTACTTATCTATTTAATATATTAATATATATATTTAAGTTTAAACTTATTGTTAGTATACTCCTCTTACATTAAATTTATTTTTAATTAATTTATTAAATTTTATAAAAAATATATATTTTTAGATAGATTTATGCAATTAAATTATCTAGTTATAGTTAATTTTATTGAAATTTGAAATATTAATAATATTTGTATAATTTATATAATTAAATTGCTATTATATTTATATATAAGACCTAATAGTTATATATGACATTATAACATAATAATTTTATGTATTATAAGATTGATATATTAATTTATCTAGTATTAGTATATTTATATTAAAATTAAAATCATAACTCCCCTATTTTAAATTAATTAATAAAAGGGGAGTGATAGATTAATTTAAAGTGATATTAAATATATTAATTTGTTTATAAAATAATTTAATTATATATTTTATACGTTGATGTATTCTTTAACAAAATATCATTGATTTAAGTTTTATAAATTTAAATAAGTTTAAAACTGCTCATAAAGTTAAATTTTATATATTATGATAAATATTGTATATTATTATTAAACAAAAATTATATAAGTAAATAAAATTTTTAATAACTATATGATTATATAAATAATTGATTATTTACTCTTCTCTACCCTATTTTTATAGAATAATCAATTAATATTAGACTTTACAACAAAAATAAAAAATGTTAATATTTAAAATATAAATGGTTTGGTGATGTAAAATGACAATAAATGAATATTATGATAATTGGTACAACTGGAGAAATACAGACATTAAAAACTTAAATGTTACAATGGACGAATATATTATATTAGATAATTATATGGAATATGTATATAATTTAATTGTTGAACTAACAAATACTGGATATATTAAAAATAAAAACATAGTTCCCTATATGATAAAATTAGAATTTAAAAAAATAAACATCAATAAGTAAGTAAGTTCACCCCTATAAATTACCCATCTACTATAACCAATGATTATCATATTAAACTATATAATAATATTATTATTATTTTATATTTCATTGTTTTTGTTCAATTTTATTTTTATATCAAATCTATATATTGCAATTAATGCTGATATTAATTCAATTATTGTTGCAATTTGTATTGCATATAAAAGGCTAGAAATAATTTGATATTTTAATAACAATGTTTTTTCATTTTTTTGAAAACTTAGCATTAAAATAATTAACGCAAATATACCTATAATTTGTGCAATTATAAAATTTATTGTCATATGTTTTTCTCCCCCCTTTTTTTAACTATTTTTCATCTTTATTTGTTATTTATAGTAAATAATACTATTTGAATTATGATAATTCTTTGTCATGCACTACTAAAAATTAACAGGGTCCTGTAACGTTGCTAGCAGTATCAGTGCCTTATAAACATATCTATCTTGTAAAGCAGAGGCTCCAACATGCTTACCGTCCTTCAAATCGTTTACAGCTAATCCAACTTTCCAACTATCAACTTTTTGAGTCCATTCAACACCGTAGATAATATATTCTACTGCTTGTCCAGAAGCGTTTTCTCCTAGATCCTCAGTAATTACATTTACTCCATTTACTCTACCAACAACACCATTTCTAGTAAGTTCTGCTCCGATTTGTGATGAACTATTAGAGTATTTTTCATCAGTTAATAGTAATGTTTCAGTTTCATAAGAAATAGCCACAAACATTCTATTTTTATCTACACCTTTTTTCGCTAAGATTGCGATATCTTTAACGATGTTTGCATAAACATTACTTGCTGTGCAATCTTCTTGCGTAGATGGAATTGAATTACTCTTTAAAACACTAAGTGCATTTGCTTCAAGCTTCTTTGCTCTAGCATATGCTCCAGCCTCTAATCTTTGTGCTACTAAATTATCAGGTACAGCACTACTCTCATAACCATCAATTAATTCATTAATGGCATCATGATTATCAACTAGAATAGTCATGTAACTTGTAGCTGATTGGCTTAAATCAACACCGTTTTTTACATCATATGGTTTAATTTCAGGATCCATATTTCTAACTGGAACTTTAACAGCCCCTGAAACTGGGTTTCCCTCATAATCAGAACTAAATGTATTTCTAATCTTTAATACTGGCCTCATTAATTTAATAATACTGTTTTCATAACGTTCTTGTCTTTCGTGAGTACCGTTTGTTTGAATTGCGTTTGCCTTATTAATCACTCTCCTTCTTAAAATAAATCTGGGTGTTTAGCTTTTAATATAGCAGTAACACCATCTTCGGCATCTTCGCTTATTTTCTTAGTTGCTACACCATTGCTTTTTGGTGTTTCAACTTCTTTTTGAATTAAATATTGAGGATTTTCTTTGAGATAATCTTTTAGGTTATCTTCAAATTCTCCTTCCATTTCAGAAACTTCACTCAAAACAAACTTTTGAAATTTAGAATCAACACCAGCATTGGTCACTACTGACTTGTTTTCTGCATAAGCAATTTTTTTTCTAAAGTTTCTATTTTTTTGTCTTTTTCTAAAGACTTTTCTGTTTCAGTCTTTTGGCTTTCTTTCCACTCATTGAATGCTTTCATATCTTCTTTTGATGGCATTTTACTTCTTTCTTTCGCCATCATAGCATTTACCTCATCTTGGGTAAAAGTCTTTACATCTTCAGTTTTTTTAACAGGTTCTGTAACTGTCGCCTCAGTGTTTTGTTCAGTCTGAGTAACTGCGTTTTCATTATTTTCCATAATTCCTCCTAAGTTTTTTATTTTGGGTAACAAAGTAATTCCCACACCTTAATTTCTTTATTGTCTGACTAAGTAAAAGACATAATAAAAGAACGATTGCTCGTTCTATGGTGCCTTTGTAGGAGTTGCACCTACTAAACTATTAAGGCATAATAAAAGCACCTCATTTGGTGCTAAATTCCTTTTCTATTTCTTTTTTTTCTTCTTCATACATTTTTTCATATGTTTTTTTGTCGATATCTTTAAAATGTAGCATTATATCTAACAATTGTTTCATACTCTCTAATCTTTCTTCTTTTGTTTGCGGTTTAACTTTTCGTTTGTTATCAGGAAAGGCTTTTGGGATATCGTGAATTTTATCTCTTTTCATATTATTCCTCCAATAAAATATAAACTACTCCATCTTGTTGTTTTATGTTTTTAACAATAAAGCTAGAATCTGTAGGATACAATATTTCACTTTCATCTTGGTTAAAATCTCTAATATCTCTTCCATGTTTGGATACTACATAAATTTTAACATTTGCTTTATTATTATACCCTTCTTTATCAGAAAAAGAAAGAAATTCCTTATATTTAATTGGTTTATCTATTTCATAGTCTTTTAGAAATGAACTTAAGTCATTTATTTCTAGTACTCTAACTATATTTCCTTCGTATTTAGGTTGTTTTTTTATAGCATTATTAATACCATTAATTTTTGTTTTCCATTCTTTAGAAATCTTTCTATTGTTTCTTAATAAGTCATTTATCTTATACGAATCAGAAGAAACCCAATCTTTTATAAATCCTATATCTTGTTTAGTCAGTTGGTTACTTCCATTCTTCTTTTTCTTACTCTGATAGGGAGTTATAATTTTTGTGCTATTTTTAGGACTTATTGTACTACTACCTATCCACTCATTAGCTGTTATTCTAGTTCTGCCAGTCTTATCTAAGAAATCTAAATATTCTTTTCTAGTATTGCTCAAACTATTCTGTTTTCTTCTAATATAGCTATCTTCTGCCCCAGTCTGCTTAAGCATTGCTATTTCTCTTTTTACTGATATTCCTGGAATAAGCATATGTCCTGAATGCCGACAATTTATTCCGAAGATTCCAGTTGGTTCTCCACGCGTTGAACTAGACCACACACGAACATTTATTCGTTTACCATATAAGTCTTCAATTGGTGTAGTATCTCCGTTAAAAGAAAAAACTTGTCCTTAGTCTTTAGCGCATAAAGGTCTAGCTCCAATATGGGAACTTACTTCTATATAGTTTCCACCAGATAGCTGTGAAACTTGTCAAACCTTTTTCAGCAAGTTGACTAACTGCTTCTTGCATAGCTTTATTAGTGTTTTTAGTACCTGCTAACACTTGTGAAGATACTTTATTATATATCTCTGTATTCTTCTCCAGCACTCACTAAAAGGCTATTATTCTGTTTATTAAATGTAGTTAGTACTTCTTTAGTTGCATTAGCTAATATCTCTCTAACTATTAGCTCTTCTGTCATTGGATTTATTTCATTAAGTATACCTAACCTTACTCCTTCTTGAATAATAGTCTCATCTCTAGTCATACCTATTTCTTTAGCTCTATCAAAGATTTTATTTACTTCTTCAACAGTTTTGCCTGAGTATTTAGCTATTATTTTTGCATTTTCTTCATTTAAATCGTTAAGTTCTTTTAATCTTTGTAATTGTCACTCATTAACACCACCACTACCATATAACGGTTGATTATTTTCAGCGTCCCACTTGTCTATCTCCGTTGGCTTACCAGTAGACAGTTTTTTTGCGATATTTAATAAGAGTTCATTTTCAATATCGACATAAATTCTTTCAACTTGTTCTTCTAATTCATCTAAAGACATTTATATCAACTCCTATTCTGCTATTCTGCTAACAATTGATCCGCCTCTTCATAACTAATTCCAATCGCTGTTTTTATGTCATACATTACAAAAAATTAACAGGGTCCTGTAACACTTTTATGGATTAATCTATTTGGTTTATAGTCATACATTACTAAAAAGTCATACATTACTAAAAATTAACAGGGTCCTGTAACGTTGATTTACACCATAGTGTGCTAGCCAAAGTCATACATTACTAAAAATTAACAGGGTCCTGTAACTGTTAAGAGTATTTACAGAAAATGATACAAGTCATACATTACTAAAAATTAACAGGGTCCTGTAACATCTATAGCGAGAACTGACACTTTTAGGACGTCATACATTACTAAAAATTAACAGGGTCCTGTAACTTCCAAAGAGACTACTACCACATAATTGCAGTCATACATTACTAAAAATTAACAGGGTCCTGTAACATTCAGAAGATGATATCCAAAATTCATTTGTCATACATTACTAAAAATTAACAGGGTCCTGTAACGCCCAATACATTTATAACTCCTATTTCATGTCATACATTACTAAAAATTAACAGGGTCCTGTAACAGCTAATGTTAAACCTCTTATCTTAGATTCGTCATACATTACTAAAAATTAACAGGGTCCTGTAACACCGCTACGAACTGCACCATTTAACAAATTGTCATACATTACTAAAAATTAACAGGGTCCTGTAACCCATCTACAACATAAAAATATTCATTATTTGTCATACATTACTAAAAATTAACAGGGTCCTGTAACATAAAAGCAATTCCCAATGTGCAACCAAAAGTCATACATTACTAAAAATTAACAGGGTCCTGTAACTTTGTCTTTCTTGACTAGCAGCTAAACGTAGTCATACATTACTAAAAATTAACAGGGTCCTGTAACTACCCGATACTTTATCAACTTTATCACCAAGTCATACATTACTAAAAATTAACAGGGTCCTGTAACTATGTTCAACATATACTTCTAATACTGCTGTCATACATTACTAAAAATTAACAGGGTCCTGTAACATCTTCTCTGATTGGAACTGATAATGTATAGTCATACATTACTAAAAATTAACAGGGTCCTGTAACGTAGAAAAAGTTCATTACATAAGTACGGTTGTCATACATTACTAAAAATTAACAGGGTCCTGTAACGAGTTCTAAGATCAATAGAATCACAAATTAGTCATACATTACTAAAAATTAACAGGGTCCTGTAACTAAAAAAGTATTAAAAGATGTTGATGAATTGTCATACATTACTAAAAATTAACAGGGTCCTGTAACTTGCTTTACAAGTTAAATCATTCCAATTCTGTCATACATTACTAAAAATTAACAGGGTCCTGTAACAATGTGGGTCTTTCTATTGCTAGTTTTGATGTCATACATTACTAAAAATTAACAGGGTCCTGTAACACTGGACTAAACAACCAGCAACAATGATAGGTCATACATTACTAAAAATTAACAGGGTCCTGTAACCTAACATTTATAAAAAAATAGTTGCAGAAGTCATACATTACTAAAAATTAACAGGGTCCTGTAACCTCAAATCAATTATATCATATTTTTAATGATTTTTGTATTTAAATTTATATAATATTAATATATAATAAAATTGGTGATAAAATGGAAATAACTTTGAAAAATAATAATAATGATTATTTAATAACTTTAGAAAGAAATACTATTTTATTTGGACAAAATTCAGCATTTAAAACTAATTTTATTAATAATTTACTTGATGGATTTAATAATAAGAAGAAAAATATTTTAATTAATGGTAATAAGTTTGAACCAAAAGATTATAATGTAATTTGTATAGATGAAGAAAAAGATTTCACTAATGAATTTAAATTTACAAAAACAAATACATTAAAACAATTAATATATAAAGATATAATTAATAAAATAAACGGCGATAAGTTAATTAGTTATACTAATGAAATTTTTGATGTTATAGATGAAAAAGTTAACCATTTATTAGATAGAAAAATTAATAAAAATAATGATAATAATATTTCTTTTGAAATAGAAATTCCTGACATCAATTCTATTATTGATAAATTTACAAATATTTATATTGATAATATATTAATAAATAGTAGTGAAATTACTAAATCCACTAAAAGAAAACTTCTATATCAATTATATTTTCTTGATATAAAAAATAATTCAGATAAAACAAATATTATTATTATAAATAATTTTGATGTTTATTTAAATTCTAATGAAGTAATTAGTTTATTAAATACGATTAATAAATTGTCTAATGATAATTGTCATTTTATATTAACTAGTAGTACTAATATATTTGAATATATTTCTTTAGATAAGTTTTCTGTTTATAAAGTTACAAATAAATTATTATCTCTTAATAAAATTAATGAAGCAATAAAAATATATTTATTAAAAAAAGAATATATAGATAATATAGATTTTGATAAATATTATTTAGAAAATGAAAAATTAATATTAGAAGAAGATATAAATAGAATAAAATTTAAAATTCTTAATAATTATCCGCATCTAATAAGTAAAATACTTAATTCAACTAATATTAAAATTACATTAATTAAGCCCAAAAACATTACTTGTGAATATATCATATGTGAAAATAAAAATATACAAAAACTTTTTTGGGAAATTTGTAATCAATTTATTGACTAATATAAAAAAATATTATATAATTTAGTTGTCTTGATAGATGGACATACATTACTAAAAGTTTACAGGTTTCTGTAATAAGGCATAATGGCCTTAGGTTTGATCTAACCATAAAGATCGTATAAAAGCAGGTATTATGCCTGCTTTTTTAATTAAATAAAAAGCACTGCAATGTAATACAGTACTTAAAATTGTTTTATATAAAAATCACTTAAATTTTTAATCAAATATTAATAGATTATTTATTGATATATCTTCTTCGACACTTTTAGTTCCACAAAACATTATCATATTATTATATTGATTTTCAGTCACTTGTAATAGTCTTATATTTCCTGCTTTTGGAGAATTAATTTTAAGTCTATTAATATGTTTATTTAAATCATCATTATTTTTACATATTCTAGAATATACTGAATATTGCATCATTATATATCCATCATCTAATAAAAATTTTCTAAATTTTACAGCTATCTTTTTTTCTTTTTCTGTTATTACTGGTAAGTCAAACATTACAATTATTCTCATAAATCTATTCATATATAATAGTAGGTAAATCCAAAATAATTTCACCAGAAGAAAAAGATTTTATATAGCTTTGTATTAATAAACTTATACTGTACTCAACAGTATATTTTTTATTTTTGTGTAATACTTCTTTGTTCAAAAGATTTATTAATTTCTTTCTGAAATCAAAAGATAAAGGATAACAGATATCATCTTTATTGTCATATACAAACTTATCAACAATACTTCTATATGGTTCTAAAAAATCATAAGCTAAATTAAAATTATTTATTTTAGAATTATGATGTATTCCTAAATAAGTATTTAAACCATATACTGCTAAATTTCTAATTATAGCACTTGCTAAAATTGTATAACCGTAATTTAGGGAAGCATTAATAGCATCATCATAAAATCTAATAAAATCATTACCAAATAAACTTCTAAAATACATTTTAGCAGCTAATCCTTCCCTATTTTTTATATCTCCGTCTGTAATTTCATTTAAATAACTAGTTAATTTAGAGATTGGAAATTCTTCTTTAGAAGTCATTTCCAATACTCTAATACTATTTTCTATTTTTCGCTTAACGATTTGGTTCCATAATTCTTTTTTTACATCATCTGTTACATGTAATTGATTATTAAATACATCTAGTTGTTTAAAATGATAATTGTATGGGTACATTATAGATGTAGGTTCAAATTTTTCATCACACACAATTAATGAAATAGCATTTTTGCCAAATTCTGATAATAATCTAGTTGTTATAATGGTTGTTGGATCTTCAATTAAGACATAATTGATATCTTCTAAAGGTACTTTTGATGAAATACCTTCTTTTTCTATTATAAGTTGATTATCTTTAAAATGCATTTTTTCGCTTTTTTTAATGACTACTTGCCTATAACCCATTGATTTCTCCTAATAAATTAATGGATAATTTGTCTATAGATTTAATTGTAGATACAGTTATTTTATACCTATCTCTTTTTGTTGAAAATATATTATTACCACCAATTAAATCTTCTCCATCCCCTATTTTACTCTTAAATTCAAACTGTCCACTAGACATACCAACTACATATCCAACACTTTCTTTTCCTTCTCTGTTTTTTACTCTAACTAAATCATTTTTATTTAGTTTTAAAATAATATTATATTTATCTAACATGTCATTATATGTAGTAATAATATAATTTTTTCCTTGAGCATATTCAATTTTAATATTAAAATCATTATTATTTTTACTATTAATTTTCTTTAAATCAAATAAATCATATGCAACAAAATATAGTCTATCATCATTTTTATCTTTAGATTTTAATACATCTATTTGATATACTCCACCCTTTTCAACATTACTTCCATTGACTATATGTCCTGTATCTTTATATGGAAAATATAATTTTATTTTTTTTATCTCTTTTTGTTCTTTATCATTTGGATTTATTGGATATTTTCCGTTGTGTTCTTTTAGAGCTTCTTCACCCTTCTCCTTATCTCCAAACCATTCTATTATAGCATTATAAATATCTTTTGAACCGCCATCTTTATCTGGAATATTTTCTAAATCTTTTTTCTTAACCTTGGCAAGAGGCGTTTTTAATGTTTTATATATTATTTTATTATCACTTTTTTTCATACCATAATATGTTTCTTCATGCATTTGACCTGATATTTTAGGTTTGGCCAAAGAAGGAGTTAAAACTTTTACATTTTCAATATCTTTAGGAGTATATGTTCCAAATTCTTTTAAATCCCATTTTAATACATTTAAATCCTGTTCATATACTCTTAATTTTGCTTCTTTATCAAAGTTTTCATATGGAAGAGGAAATTCTAATTTAGCAATATTATGCTTACCATACGTAATATGCTCTTTTAATAATTCTTCCCTTGCATATTTTTTAAAAGTAATTTCATTAAC
>CALVPO010000013.1 GCA_944351345.1 uncultured Bacilli bacterium
GTTTATAAAGATTTTGGATTTAAAGATTATAGATTTAGACTTTCTTTAAGAGATAAAAATGATACTTCTAAATATTTTGGTAATGATGAGTTATGGGAAATGTCTGAGAAGGTACTTAGGGAAGTTTTAGAAGATTTTGGTGTTGATTTTTATGAAGCAGAAGGTGAAGCAGCTTTTTATGGTCCAAAGTTAGATGTTCAAGTTAAGTCCGCTATTGGTCATGATGTAACTTTATCTACTGTACAATTGGATTATCAGCTTCCTGAGAGATTTGATTTGACTTATATTGATAAGAATGGTGAAAAAGTAAGACCTGTAGTAATTCATAGGGCTATACTTGGTTCATTAGATAGATTTGTTGCATTTTTATTAGAAGAAACTAAAGGTATTTTGCCTACTTGGTTATTTCCTGTTCAAGTTAATATTATTCCTGTTAATAATGATTATCATTTAGATTATTCTATTTATGTAAAGAATGAGTTAGTTAATAATGGAATTAGGGTTGAAATAGATTCTCGTGATGAAAAGCTTGGATATAGAATGCGTGATGCTCAAACTAAAAAAATTCCTTATATTTTAGTACTAGGTGATAGAGAAAAGGCTGATAATTTAGTTAATTATAGATTGCATGGTTCTAGCGATACTGTTAGTGTTACTATTTTAGAATTTATTGATATTTTAAAAAATGATATTAAAAATTATAAATAAAAGAATAAATTTTAATTTGATAGTTTATTCTTTTTTTCTATTAGTATTAAAGTGTAACCTATTATGATTGCTATGATACTTGTTATTATTATATTTATTTTTATATTATTTATAATGGGCGTTAAGAATATTTTTATTAGGTTATTTGTTAGGATATTTATAAATAATGGGGTAATTAATGCAAATACTATTAAAAATATTGATGTATATATTAAAGATTTTCCTGTTTTTTTTAGATCTTTTGTTATTATAGTTAATAATATAAAAAATGTAATGGTTAGTAATATAAGTATAATATTATAGTTTGAATTAAATATTTCTTTTAAATTAATCGTTGTTATCATTTTTCCAATCTCCTATGTTAGTTTGATAAATGGTATCTATTATATAATCAGTGTTTTCTTTTGTGTAGTTTATAGCTTCTATTTTATCTTGATTTGATAAGGGATAGTTTATATCTGTTGTAACTTTTACTATGTTATCTTCTACTAATTTTATTATCTCTTCTTTAGTATATTTTAATGTTTCATCTCCTGTTAAATTATAGTCATATATAGAATTGACGATATCTGTTAAAATTTCTTCTATATAATCTAGATTCATCATATCTAGTACTTGTTGTTCTGTTAGGGAAGTTAATTTTAATATAGTATTGAATATATCTGTATATGTATTATCATCATTATATATTAATCCAGCTTGAACTAAGTTTTTTGATGCTGTTTTAAGACTTTTTGGTGTAATTGAGTTTGATATTGATGTGTATATTATAGTAGTTATTAGTAATATTATACATATAGTAGTTAATAGATTATTTTTAAATTTTGACATATTATCACCTATTTATATTATTTACTTAATTTTTTTATTTATAATTTTTTTAATAATTAAAATAATAGATTTTTATAAAGAAATTTGATACAATATTATTCAGTTGAGAAAGGGATGAATATTATGATAGATAGGTTAGAGGCTACTTTGAAAAGATATAATGATATTACGCAGGAATTATCAGATCCTTCTATTATTAGTGATATTAAAAAAATGACAGAATTATCTAAGGAACAGACTAGACTTGAGGAAATTGTAAATGTATATAAGAGATATAAAGATGTTCTTAAGGGAATAGAAGAGGATAAGGAGCTAGTTCATGATAGTGAGTTAGGTGAGATTGCTAAAGAAGAACTTACTTCATATGAAAAGGAAAAAAGTGATATAGAGGCTAGATTAAAGATATTATTGTTACCACATGATCCTAATGATGAGAAAAATGTTGTTGTAGAGATTAAAGGTGCAGCAGGTGGAGATGAGGCTAATATTTTTGCTGGTGATTTGTTTGATATGTATCAAAAGTATGCTAATAGTCAAGGATGGAAGATTGATGTCACTAATAGTATTGAAGGTGCAGCAGGTGGTTTTACTAATATTGAGTTTATGGTTAAGGGAGAAGGAGTTTATTCTAAGTTAAAGTATGAAAGTGGTGCTCATAGAGTACAGAGGGTTCCTGCTACTGAGAGTCAAGGTAGGGTTCACACTTCTACAGCGACAGTTTTAGTTATGCCAGAGGCAGAAGAGTTTGATTTTGAGCTTGATATGAATGATGTTAGAATTGATATTACTAGAAGTAGTGGCTGTGGCGGTCAGGGTGTAAATACTACAGATAGTGCTGTTAGGCTTACACATATTCCTACAGGTATTATTGTTTATTCTCAGGTTGAAAGGAGTCAGATTAAGAATAAAGAGCTTGCTTTTAAGATACTTAAGACTAGACTTTATGATTTAAAGCTTAGAGAAAAGGAAGAGGCTGAAGGAAAAGAGAGACGTAGTAAGATTGGCACTGGTGATAGGAGTGAAAAGATAAGAACATATAATTATCCACAAAATAGGCTTACTGATCATAGAATTGGTTTTACATCGATGAATTTGGATAGAATTATGGATGGGGATTTAGGTGTTGTAATAGAGGCTTTAATTAATGAAGATCAGAAAAGAAAGTTAGAAGGTAATGAAGAATAGAGAGTATTTAGAAAAATATTTGAGTGATGATAAGTTAGATGAAGGAATTGAGTTGCTTAATAAAGGTATTTCTCCACAATATATTGTGGGAAATGTTGATTTTTATGGTAATATTATTAATGTTGATAAGAGGGTTTTAATTCCTAGGTTTGAGACTGAGTTATTGGTTGAGAAAACTATTTATTATATAAATAATCTTTTTAGTAAAAAAGTTAGTATTTTAGATATTGGTACTGGTAGTGGATGTATTGCTATTACTTTAAAGAAAGAGATTGATTGTGATGTGGTTGCTAGTGATATATCTTTGGATGCTATTGATGTTGCTAGGGAGAATGCTATAAATAATATGGTAGATATTTTATTTATTAATAGTGATATTTTTTCTGATATTGATGATAAGTTTGATGTAATTATTAGTAATCCACCTTATATTAGTTATGATGAAGAAATAGATGATATGGTTAAGAATAATGAACCTAGTATAGCTTTGTATGCTAATGATGATGGAATTTATTTTTATGATAAAATTTTGAGTCAATGTTTTAAATATTTGAATGATAAGTTTTTTATAGCTTTTGAAATTGGTTATACTCAGGGAGATAGGATTGTAAAGTTAGTATATAAATATTTAGGTGATGATATTAATGTTAGGGTAGAGAAAGATTATTCTAATAGAGATAGATTTGTATTTATTTGGAATTAAGAAAATAATTTATTATTGTAATAGATTATTTTTTTATATACATTTTATTGAAAAACAATAAAAAAATATTGAAATTTAATATTTTTTGTGTTAATATTTTATTGGAGGTGCAGATATGCAATTAAATGGTAAATATGGGGTTGGAAATTTATTCAAAATTTTGTTAATTTTATTTTCTTTTGCTTGTGTTTTGTTTTTATTATTTTATATTAAGATATTAGAAGTATTTAATTATTCTTTAGATTTTTTCTTAGGAATGGTTTATCCTATTGGATTTTGTTTTTTGGGATTAGTTTATCAATTTATTAAATTATTTGACAGTTTAAAGAATAATAATCCTTTTTGTTATAATACTGTGATTGTATTAAAAAGTGCAATGATTTTTAGCTATATTATATCTTTGTTGTTATTAATATCTTTGATTATAATTGTTTTTGTTTATGACTATTATTCTTTTGAAATTAAGATTTGTGTATTGGTTGTTAGTATATTGTTTTTTGGAGTTGGAGTTGCTTTGTACATGCTTAAAGAGTTATTTAAACAAGCAGTTAGTTATAAAGAGGAAAATGATTTAACTATTTAGAAAGTGGTGATATTTGTGGCAATAATTGTAAATTTAGATGTTATGATGGCTAAGAGAAAAATTTCTTCTCAAAAATTGGCTGATAAAATTGGAATTACACAGGCTAATCTTTCTATATTAAAGAATAATAAAGGTAAGGCAATTAGGTTTTCTACTTTAGATAAGATTTGCGAAGTTTTGAATTGCAAACCAGGTGATATTTTAGATTATGAGAGTGAGGATAATAGTGATGAGTAGTGTATTATTTTTTATATTATTGTTGTCAATATGGCATTCGTTTTTATTCTTTGGTAATAAATTGGGATTATCTGTTATTTTATTTATTATACCTTTATTTGGTGTTATTTTATATTGTTTATATAAGAAAAAGATAATTAAGAGAAAGAAAGGTTTTCTTTTAAGTATTCCTATTATATTGCTTTCTTGTTGTTATTTTATATTTGATAATTCTTTGTTTAAATTATTTAATATTATAGTAATCATTTTATTATTTATGTTTATGTATATTATAACTGTTAGACCATATTTTAGAGTATTTAATTTTTTTAAAGATTGTTTTGCTTTGTTAGTAGGACCTATTGGGTGCGTTTTTGATATTATAGAGATAATCTTAGAAAAATTATGCGGTTGTATAAAGATATCAAGTACTTTTAGAAAAAAAATTAAGTCATTTTTCTTGATTTTACCTATAGTTATAATTATTTTATGGTTATTGATTTCTGCTGATATGGTTTTTGATTTTATGATAGGTGGTTTCTTTAGAGATATTGGTAATTTATTATTGGATATTTTTGAGTGGAATTTATTTGTTAGAGTTATATTGATATTTATTGTATTTCTTTATATTTCTAGTTCTTTATATTTTGTTGTTAATGATTATTTAGAATTTGTTCCTGAGAGTTGTTTAAAAGATAAAGAAGAAGATAATAAAATTAAAAAGTTTAAATTAGATATAGATACTGTCAAGATGCTTTTTGTAGTACTTTCTATTATATATGTTTTATTTGATATTATTCAAATTAAATCTTTAATACTTCATTCAGTTAGTTATGATATTAATTATTCAGAATATGCTCGACAAGGTTTTTTTCAACTAATGGTTGTATCTTTTATTAATTTATTTTTATTATTATTTTCTAAGAAATATTATAATGAAGATAAAGTAAATGTTAGATTTTTTAAAATTATTAGTTTATTAATTATAGGATTAACTTTTGTAATTATTATATCTTCTTTTATGAGAATGAATTTATATGAGAGTCATTATGGTTATACTTTTTTAAGATTATTAGTATATATTGTATTAATTACAGAAATTATTATGTTAATCCCTACAGTTATATATATTTTAAGAGATAATTATAATGTATTCTGGAGATATTTTGTGATAATTATATGTGTTTATGTTATTACTAATTATATTAATATAGATTATGTTATTGCTTATAGAAATGTTGATAGATATTATGAGGTTAAAGATATTGATTTGAAATATTTAGAAAATGGTGGTGCTGATAATTTAAGTGTTTTATTTGAGTTTTATAGTAATGTTAAGGATAAAGAAATTAAATCTGATTTAGAAGAATATTTTAGTAATTTAAATTTATATGATGATGGTTTTCAAGAATTTAATTTATCTAGAAATAGAGGAAATAATTTGATTAAAAAATTAAAGTAGTTTGTAATTTTCTTGTGGGAAATTATGTAAAATGTACCAAATTTATAAATAAAATGTTATAATATTTGTATATTTGGTAGGTGATGTTATGGAAAGGTATAATCCTAATTATAGAGAGGGGTTGACTTTAGAACAAGTACAGGAGAGAATTAGTAATAATTTAGTTAATTATAATGATCAACCTCCCACTAAGTCTATAAAAAAAATAATAGCTAGTAATTTTTTTACTTATTTTAACTTTCTTAATTTAGTTTTAGGTGGTGCTATAATTTTTGCTGGAATTTATGGCGGTGAAATATGGGAGTCTATTAAGAATTGTACTTTTATGGGGGTTATAATTATTAATAGTATTATTAGTATAGTTCAAGAGATTATTTCTAAGAAAACTATTGATAAGCTTAGTGTACTTGCTGCTAGTAAAGTTACTACTATTAGGAATTCTCAGGAAGTTGAACTTGGTATTGATGAGATTGTTTTAGATGATGTTGTGAAACTTAGTCTTGGGGATCAGGTTGTTACTGATTCTGTTATTTTGAATGGTGATGTTGAGGTTAATGAATCTTTTTTAACTGGTGAAGTTGATCCTATTCCTAAGAAAAAAGGAGATACAATATTGTCAGGTTCTTTTATAGTTAGTGGTTCTGCTTATGCTAAAGTTTTGCATATTGGAAGAGATAATTATATTTCTAAGATTAGTAGTGAAGCTAAATATGATAAGAAAGTTAATTCTGTTATAATGAATTCATTTGAAAAAATTCTTAAAGTTTTGTCTGTTGTTATTGTTCCTGTAGGTGTTTTGCTTTTTGTTAATCAACTTAAGGTTACTGATGGTAATATAACTAGTTCTATTTTTAATACAGTTGCTGCTTTAATAGGAATGATACCTGAGGGACTGTTACTTCTTACTAGTTCTGTTATGGCTGTTAGTGTGGTTCGATTGGCTAAATATAATGTTTTGGTTCAACAGCTTTATTGTATAGAAACTTTGGCTAGAGTTGATGTTATCTGTTTAGATAAGACAGGAACTATTACAGAAGGGTCTATGGAATTAACTGATGTTTTAGGTGAAGATGGAATTAAATCTAGTGAGATTAATGAAATTCTTTCTAATATTGGTTATGCTTTTGATAATAGTAATGCTACAATGGATGCTATTCGTGATAAATATTCTAGTAAAGGTATATGGAGTGTTAGTGATAAAATAGAGTTTTCTTCTTCAAGAAAGTTTTCTGCTGTTAGTTTTGATAATAGAGGTAGTTATTATTTGGGAGCTCCTGAGTTTGTGTTGAAGAAAGATTTTGATAAATATAGAAAAAAGGTTGAATCTTATAGTGATTATAGAGTTCTTGTTCTTGCTCATAATGATTGTGTTTTGAGTGATGCTCCTACTAATTTGGATGTAATTGGTTTTTTACTTATTCAAGATAAGATAAGAAAGGAAGCTCCTGATACTTTGAAATATTTTAAAGAACAAGGTGTTAGAGTTAAGATTATTAGTGGTGATAATTTTGTTACTGTATGTAATATTGCTAAGAGAGCAGGTTTAGAGGAAGCTAAGGGGATGGATGCAACTTTGCTTACTGATGATAATATTGAAGAATCTTTAGAAAAGTATGATGTTTTTGGAAGGGTTACACCTGATCAGAAGAAAAAGATTGTTGAAGTGTTACAGAAAAATGGTCATGTTGTTGCTATGACGGGTGATGGTGTTAATGATGTTCTTGCTTTAAAAAAGGCTGATTGTAGTATTGCTATGGCTAGTGGTAGTGATGCTGCTAAGAATGTTAGTCAGTTGGTTTTGCTTGATTCTAATTTTGCATCTATGCCTGAGGTTGTTGCGGAAGGAAGGAGAACTATTAATAATATAGAGAGATCAGCTTCTTTGTTATTAATTAAGACAATATTTACGGCTATTTTGGTAGTTATATGTATTTTTATGAATAGTGAATATTTTTATATGCCTATTCATCTTAGTCTTATTACCGCTTGTACTATAAGTATTCCTTCATTTGTTTTAGCCTTAGAGCCTAATCATGAGCGTGTTCGTGGTAATTTTATGTTAAAAGTTGTTAGTAAGAGTTTTCCAGCGGCTCTTACGGTAGTGTTTAATGTTGTGATGATAGTTTTATATAAAAATTATTTTGATATAAGTGAAGATATTACATCTACTTTGATAGTTATGATGACTGCTACTACTGGTTTTATATTCTTATATAGAATATGTAAACCGTTTAATTTGCTTAGAGGATGTTTACTGGTATTTTTAATTAGTTTATTTGTTTATTTGTTACTTCGTCATTTTACTTTCTTTGATTTAAGTCAAGTTAATGCTGGTACTATGCTTTTGTATGTTGTATTTGCAATTTGTAGTGTATATATATTTAATAAACTTAGTTTGGTTGTTCATTTTATATTAAATAAATTTGATAAAGATTATAAGACTAATAAAGTTAATATTTAATAAAGAAATATCTTATGAATTTAGATATTTTTTTATTTATGTGGAGAATAAAAAATTTACAAGATTATTAAATTATGATAGAATTACTTTAGTAATAAGATATGGAGGATTATATGAAAATTTATTTGTTCTTGAGTGATAAAATTGTAAATTTTTCTTTGCCAACCGAAGTAGGTGGTAGTTTTAGTTTTGATGTTGATTTTGAAGAGGAAGCTAAATTAATAAATATTGAGGCTAGAGGTGGTAGGTGGGTTATTTATTCTACTGTTGATGTTAATATTATTAATAATGGTAATATAATTGGTAGTTTAGAGTTAAAGGAAAATTCATTTTATATTCTTAAGAGAAATAATCAAGATTATTTAATTTATATAGGTGATGTTTCATTAAATAATATGTCTTTATATTCTTACGGTAGTAATTTAAATTTAGTAATTGGAAATTCTAATAATGCTAATATTCAGTATTCTTGTCCATTTTTAAATAATGTAGAAATTAAAGTTCATTTTGTTAATGATAAATTGATGCTAGATAGTAATTCTAGAGGTGTTTATATAAATGATTTGGCTATTACTAATAATAATGTTGAGTTAGTAATTGGTGATTGTGTAAATATTTATGGTTTAAGATTAATATTTTTGAATAATTTATTATTATTAGGAAATCCTGGTGGAAAATTAGTTGTGCTTCCTACTACTAATATTAGTTCTTTTTTGATTCCTAAAGATAGTGGTCATGGCGATGTTGAAATTAAAGATGTGGATTTATATGGTAAAGGTGATTATTTTTCAAAATCTCCTAGAATAAGAAGATCAATTTCTACTAAAGTATTAAAATTGAGTCCTCCTCCTAAAGAAAACAATAATTCTGAATTGCCTATGATACTTACTATAGGTCCTATGCTTACTATGGGGATTACTTCGGGTGTTATGGTTATTGACGTTCTTAGTAGGATTGCTTCTAAGCAGACTACTTGGAGGGATTCTTGGTCGTCTTTAGTTGCTTCTAGTGCTATGCTTGTTTCGATGTTAGTGTGGCCTTTGGTTACTAATGCTTATAATAAACGAATGAAAAAGAGAAGAAGAGCGGAGTTAGTTTTAAAATATGGTAAATATTTGGAACAAAAAAAGGAAGAACTTGTTAGTGAGATGAGGTTACAAAAAGATATTTTGATAGAGAATTTAATTACTGTTGATGATTGCTTGAATATTATAAAAACTAAGAATATGTATTTTTGGAATAAGAGACTTGATCAAAATGATTTGCTTGTTGCTAGAGTTGGTGTTGGTAATGAAGTTTTTAATGTTTCTATTGAGTATCCAGAAGAAGGATTTACTATTGATGAGGATGAGCTTAGAAAACAGGCAGATAAATTGGTATCAGAATTTAAATATATAGAAAATGTTCCTATTGGTTATTCTTTTCGTGATAATAAATTAATTGCTGTTATGGGGACTGATAAGCTTAA
The DNA here is from genome assembly GCA_944351345.1 of uncultured Bacilli bacterium. Lineage (GTDB taxonomy): Bacteria > Bacillota_I > Bacilli_A > RF39 > UBA660 > RUG11198. Next base: position 9,618 of record CALVPO010000013.1, read on the forward strand.
GAGAATTAGTTTTGTTAATAATATAATTTTACAATTTATAACTTTTTACAGTTATGAAGATTTGAAAATTGTAATATTTACTAATGAAGATAATTGTAAATATTGGGAGTATATTAAATATTTGAATCATAATTTTAGTAATGATAAGTTATTTAGATTTTTTTCTACTACTTTAGATAGTTCTAATAAATTAGCTGATTATTTAAGTAATGAGATTAATTCTAGAGTTAGTATTAGTAGAAATACTTCTGATAGTAAAAAAATTTATAGGCCATATTATTTGATTGTTATTGATGATTATGAGAGAGTAAAAGATTACGATTTTATTAATGTTTTAACTGAAAATGATAAGAATTATGGTTTTAGTATGATTATAATTGAAGAAAGACTTAGTAAGCTTCCTAGTAAATGTAATAATTATATAACTATTCAGGCTGGTAATGGGAAGTCTGGTATTTTGAAGAACACTTTCGATAATCAAATTCAATTAAATTTTATGGATGAAGTTAATTATAATATTAATTATATGGACGTTGCTAGAATAATTTCTAATATACCTATTGAATTTGAAGAAAAGGCTAGTTATTTGCCTGATTCTATTAGTTTTATGGAAATGGAGAGAGTTGGTAAAGTTGAGCAACTTAATATACTTAATCGTTGGAATACTAATGATTCTACTGTTAGTTTAAGAGCTGAGGTTGGTGTTAATGATAAAAGAGAACTTATGTATTTGGATCTTCATGAGAAATATCATGGTCCTCATGGCTTGATTGCTGGTACTACTGGTAGTGGTAAGAGTGAATTTATTATTACATATATTTTGTCTATGTGTATAAATTATAGTCCTGATGATGTTGCGTTTATTTTGATAGATTATAAGGGTGGCGGTTTAGCTTTGGCATTTGAGAATAAAGTAACTGGTGTTAGACTTCCACATTTAGCTGGTACTATTACTAATTTGGATAAGGCTGAGATGGATAGAACTTTAGTTAGTATTGATAGTGAGGTAAAAAGAAGACAGAGAATGTTTAATGAGGCTAGAGATAAGTTGGGCGAGAGTACTATTGATATATATAAGTATCAGAGGCATTATAAAGAAGGTAGGTTAGATGAGGCTATTCCGCATTTATTTATAATATGTGATGAGTTTGCTGAGCTTAAGAGTCAACAGCCTGATTTTATGGATAATCTTATTAGTGTTGCTCGTATTGGTAGATCTTTAGGTGTTCATTTAATACTTGCGACGCAAAAACCTAGTGGTGTTGTTAATGATCAGATTTGGTCTAATACGAGATTTAGAGTTTGTTTAAAGGTTCAAGATGAGTCTGATAGTAATGAGATGCTTAAGAGAACAGAAGCTGCTCATATTACGCAAGCTGGTAGGTTTTATTTACAAGTTGGTTATGATGAAATTTTTTCATTAGGTCAATCTGGTTATAGTGGTGCTAAATATTATCCTTCTGATAAAATAGTAAAACAAGTTGATAAAAGTATTAATTTTATTGATGATTGTGGTGATGTAATTAAGAGTGTTAGTGATGAGGAGATAAAATTAGAAGCTCATGGTGAACAACTTCAGGCTATTATGAAAAGTATTATTGAAGTTGCTAATAGTGTCAATAAGAAGGTTCGTAGATTGTGGCTTGATAATATTCCTAAAATTATATTAGTTGATGATTTATATAAGAAGTATAATGTTTCTGTTAATTTTTATAATTTAGACGTTATTATTGGTGAATATGATGCACCTGAGAGACAAGAGCAGGGGATGGTTAGGTATAATTATTTAATGGATGGTAATACTATAATTTATAGTCAAAATAGTAATGAATCTGAGATGCTTTTGGATACTATTATATATTCTACTGTTAGTCATCATTTTGCTTATGAGATTAATTTTTATATTATAGATTATGGGTCTGAGTCGTTAAGAAAGTATGTTAGTTTACCTCATGTTGGTGGTTTAGTTTTTAATGGTGATGATGATAAGTATAGTAATTTGATTAAGATGATAAGGATAGAATTAATTAATAGAAAGAAATTGTTTGTAAATTATGGTGGAGATTATGATAATTATATAAAAAATGGTAATAATAAGATTCCTGTTATGGCTATTATTATTAATAATTTTGATTCTTTTTATGAGGCTTATCAGGATGTTTATGATTATTTTCCTGAGCTTGTTAGGGACTCTTCTAGATATGGAATAGTATTTATATTTTCTTGTAGTGCTACTAATTCTATTCCTGGTAAGATTTCTCAGAATTTTAGTAATTCATATGCGTTTAAACTTAAGGATCAATCTGATTATATGTTTATATTTAATTCTAAATCTAAGGTGGTACCTAGGAATATAGAAGGTAGAGGTTTAATTAATAATAATGGGGTTCATGAATTTCAGACTGCTAGTATTGTTGATAATTATGAAGTACTTAATAATTATATTAATAAATTTATTAATTATCAGAAGCAAATTAATAAATTTAGGGCTAAGAGGATACCATCTTTACCTAGTGTTGTTAGAAAAAATGATATAGAAAAATATATTAGTAATTTAAATAAAGTTCCTGTTGGTATTATGAAGAATACTTTAGATGTTTGTACTATTGATTTTGTTGGTAATTTGGGGACTATTATTACTTCTAATAAAATAGATAATATGAGTATATTTGTTAAAAGTTTATTTGAAGTTTTTAGAAGTATTTCAGGTATTGATTTAATGATTATTGATCCTTTAGGAAAACTTAATTTAGATCGTAAGTATTATTCTAATTATTATAATGATAATCTTAGTGATGTTATAGGTAAATTAAGTGAGTATATGGATGGTATAATTAATAGTAATTCTAGGGTTAGTGGTATTTTGATTTTATATGGTTTAAGTAGTTTTCCTGCTTGTGTTGGTGAAGATGATGAAGATGGTAAATTTATAAGTTTTTTGCAAAAGTTATATAGGTATAAAAATATAGGGATAGTTGGTATAGATGAGGCTAAGAAAATAAAGAATATTCAGTATGATGAGTGGTATAGTAGGATATTTGGTAGTGGTTCTGGAATATGGATTGGTAGGGGAGCAGGTGATCAGAGTATTTTAAAAACTGATGATTATAGTAAAGAATTACAAGTTAATTATAAAAACAATATGGGATTTTATATTTCAGATGGTGAGGCTATTTTAATAAAACTATTAGATTTTATTACTAAGGATGGTGATGATGATGGAGAATAAAGTTTTAATAAGACTGATTCTTCCTGATTTAGATGATAGTTTTGATTTGTTTATTCCTGTTAATATTACTATTTATAAGTTGAAAAATTTATTGCTTAGATCTTTAGATGAACTTTGTGATTCTAAATTATTAAATGGTTCTACTACTTTAATAAATAAAATTAATTCTAGAATTTATAATAATAATGAAATTGTTATAAATACTGATATTAGAAATGCTAGTGAATTGTTATTGATATTTAATAAGTAGTTTATGTTTTACAGTAACTTGTAAAAAAATAATATTTATTGTATTTTTGTTGTATTTTAATATTTTTATGTGGTATTATTTAGATAACAAAGGGTAAGATAAAAGAATAAGAAGGTTTTTAATGTTATAATGAGAGGTGACAAAAATGGTAAAAGTTAAAGTTTAAAAACAGCAGTTAAAGGTTACTATGAGTAAGATTCAGAATCAATATAATCAAATAATGGAAAGAGCTAGAGAAAATCAAGATGGAATTAGAAAATTATGTGAGGGTTGGCAAAATCCTAATGCCAAAACACAAATTCTTAATTTAGTTAATATTTTAAATGAAAAGATGGAAAAAATTACTAGAAGGTATGCTATTTTGTTTGACAAGCTTAATGGATGGGTAGGAGAAACTGTTCGTTCAGGTGGTGGAAATTGGACAAATATTCCTTTTGAAGCTAGACCATATACTTTTAGTGCTTCTGAGGTTAAGGATGGAAATAACGGTGAAAATGTAGTATTTGATGAAAATTTGATTTTTGAAGGAATTGGTCAAGTTAGTAGAATGTCTAAAAATATAATAAAGAATCAGATGGATACTTCTAGAATTTTTAATAATAATAATGAATGTTTTGGAATAATGAATGACAGTCCTGCAGTTTTTGAAAATTTTAAAATGAAGATGGAGCAATTTGCTAATGAGATAAATGAAGAGGTTAATCAGTGTATAGCTAGTTTTAATCTTGTTAGTGATGAGCAAAGGAATAAGCTAAATATTATAATGCAAAAATATAGTGTTGGTAGTTTATCGGATTCAGGGAGTAGTGGTTGGACTAATAGTGTAAATGATAATATTATAACTTCTAATAATTCAAGATCAACTAGTGGTAAGTCTAATGATATTGAAAATGGTATTTCTGGTTGGGATTTAGATAATTAATATATATAATAAAAGAGAGGTGTTATAAAAATGGTAAAAGTTAAAGTTCAAAAACAACAATTAAGACATACAATGGATAGAATTCAGAAACAATATGATCAAATAATGGAAAGAGCAAGTGAGACTCAAGAAAATGGTATAAGGCCGTTATGTATGGGTTGGCAAAATCCTAATGCAAAGGCTCAAATTGTTAATTTAGTTAATATCTTAAATGAAAAAATGAATAAAATAACAAAGAGATACGGTGTTTTATTTGATAAACTTAATGGATGGGCTGGTGAAACAGTTCGTTCAGGTGGTGGAAATTGGACAAATATTGCTTTTGTGGCAAGGACTTATAATTTTAGTTCTGCTGAAGCTAGAGATGGAGATAATGGCGAAAATACTTTATTTAATGAAGAATTAATTTTTAATGGTATTGCTAGAGTTAAAAAGATGGCTAAGAATATTGTTAAAAATCAGAGAGATACATCTGCTATATTTGCTAGAAATAATGATTTGTTTGGTATAAAAAATGATAGTCCAAAGGTATTTGATAATTTTAGGGAAAAAATGGAAAAATTTGCTAATGATATTGAGACTGAAGTAGATCAATGTATAGCTAATTTTAATCTTGTTAGTGATGAACAAAAAAATAGATTAAATACAATTTTGCAAAAATATAGTGTATCTAGTTTACCTGAGTATTCTGTTGATGGCTGGAATGTTACTAAAAAAATTGAAGGTGATATTGGCTTTAATGATTCTTCTAGTGATAATGTTTCTAGTGGTGATAACAGTAGTAATTCATCTGAGACTATTTCTACTGATCCTGTTGATCCTGATGGAGCTGATTTTACGTCTGAGTATGCTGAATAATTTAGACTATGTATGGAAATTTGGTTGATATTATGAGGATAAATGTAAATAATTTAAAAATTAGTCTGGATAAATTAAAAAATCTTCTTGATGATTATGAAGATATATATAAGAGTTTTTATCACAAAATGGTTAATTTAAAAGGTTATTGGCATGATGCTCATGCTAATGCTTTTTTTGAAAAAATACGTGAGGAAAAAAAGAGCAATGTTATATTTTTTAGAGAATTAAAATCTATTTGTCGTCTTTATAATTATATATATAGTCAATATTTAAACGTTGGAGGTAAAATAGATTTTGATTTAAGTAATAAGGAAATATTTATAAATAAAATAGATAAATATATTAATAATATAGATAGTGTTATTAATGATTATGCTAATCTAGAGTCTAAATTTGATTTAAGTATTGATAAATATTTAAATGATGAGAAGAAAAAATATAATAATGTTAAAGAAAAATTATTATTAATAAAGGAAAAGAACAAAGAATATATTAATAATATATTTAATATTGAAAAGCAAATTAAATTAAAAATTTCTAAGATACATATAAGAAAAGTTTCTAGTAATAGTACTTTTATTTCTGGTATTGATGATAATTCAGATGTTTATGTAGATATAGATAATATAAATTTAATTATTAATAAATTAGAGTTTTTTGTTAAAAATGAAAGTATTATTTTTGATTCTATTAATGAAATATTTAGTGAAATAATATATCTTTATGATACTGAAAATAAAGATAAGTTAAATACTTTGTTAAATAGTTTTATTCGTAAATATAGAATTATAATTAAAAATCATAAAAATAATATTTTATTAATTAGAAATAGTAAAGAGAAATATGATAATATTGTTCATAGATTTGATGGTGATATTGTATGAGTGATGAAATGTTAAGACAAAAATATAGAATTTTAAGAATTAATTTAGGTAAGCTAGTTGATAAGTTAATTATTCTTAATGATGTACATGATGATGTTAATTTAATTATAAAAGAGTTGTTATTAATTGATGATAAAATTACTATGGAAGATATGTTTTCTTCTATTAAATTTGTTAATAACGAGGTAATGAATGAAATATCTACTATTGTTATTCCTATTGTAGATAATAAAATTTAATTTTGTTTACAATTATTTTACGTTATATAAAATTTGATGAACTTAGAAATGTATTGAAGAAAGTATAAAATCAATATGATCAAACTATAAAGATGGCTGAAAATAAGCAAAAAAATTCTATTCAGAAATTATGTAATAGCTGGACTGGAGAGAAGGCTGTTACTGAAATAAGAAATTTAATTGATAAACTTAATTCTTATTATACTGGTTTTTCTGGCTCTGTAAATAGTTCATATTCTAAATTGTTTGATTCAATTAATAGTTATGCTAGTCAAACTTTATCTGAATATGGTGAGAGTTGGAATAATGTTAGTATAGAATTACGAGGAGGTAAGATTTTTGAAATTTCTAATGAAGTTGCTAGAGGTTCTGTGAGTAAAGGTTTTGATTTTAAAGAAGATGAAGTTATTGATGCTTTATCGGGTATACAGCAACTTGCTAAGAATGTTGTAAAAAATTTAAAAGAAGCAAGAGATATTATTCAATTTTCAGGTGCTATTTCTGGTACTGGTATAAGTGATATGTTTAAAACTCTTGGTCAGAACTTGAAACAAGTTGCTGATAAGATAGATGAGTCAATTAATGAAATTGTTACTAAAATGGAAGGAACTTCTGAAACATTTGCATCTAATCTAGAGAGTGCTAGAAAAGCTAAGGATGTTAGTAGTTTATGGTAGTTTAGATACTGATTGTTATTATAAGAAATTAAGTATTTGAAAAATATACTTAATTTTTTTTTTGTATTTTCATAATTTGAAAAATATGGTAAACTTATATTTAAGTAAGTATAATATATGGAGGCTATTTATGAAAATATATTTATTTTTAAGTGATAGATTAATTGATTTTTCTCTTCCTTTGGAAATTGAGGGGAGTTTTAGTTTTGATCCTAATTTTGATGAAGAAGCTAAATTGATAAATGTAGAAGCTCGTGATGATGAATGGGTTATTTATTCTACTGATGATTCTAAAATAATTAATAATAATATTGTTGTTGGTAGTGCTACTATAATGGATAATTCGTTTTACGTGTTAAGGAGAAATGGGATTAATTATTTAATTTATGTTAGTAATTTATTGTCTGATGATTTAATTTTATATTCATTTAATAAAGATCTTAATTTGATAATTGGTAATATTGGTGATTGTAATATAATTTATTCTTGTAATTTATTTAATGGTATTATTGCTAGGATACATTATGTAGATAATAATTTGGTTATAGAGAATAATAATTCTAGTATTTATGTTAATAATAAGATGGTTAATGGTAATAATTTTAAATTATCTGTTGGCGATAAAATTAATATTTTTGGTATTAGAATTCTTCTTTTTGATAATATGTTTATTATTAATAATCCTGGTGGTGTTTTAAATATTAATGAGATTAGTGCTGGTATAGCTAAATATAATTTAGTTAAGAGTGATGATATAAGAAATATTTCCATTAAAGATGTAGATTTGTATGATAAAAATTCTTATTTTTCAAAATCGCCTAGGATAAGAAGAGTTATTGAAACTAAAGAAATTAAACTTAGTCCACCACCACAGCCTGATCGTAATCAAGAATTGCCTCTTATATTAACTATAGGACCTATGCTTACTATGGGAATTACTTCTCTTGTTATGTTTGTTGATACAATAAATAGAATAAATAGGGGAGAGACGACTTTTAGTAATTCTTGGACTTCTCTTGTTAGTTCAGGTGCTATGCTTATATCTATGTTGATGTGGCCAGTTTTGATTAATTTTTATAATAAAAGAATGAAGAAGAAAAGAAGAGAGGAAATAGTTAAAAAATATGGTGAATATCTTGATGAGAAGAGAGAGGAACTTAGAGTAGAAACTAAGCTACAACGAGATATTTTAATTGAAAATTTAATTACTACAGATGAATGTCTAAATATTATAAAAAACAGAGGAATTAATTTTTGGGATAAAAGAGTTGATCAAAGTGATTTTTTAGTAGTTAGAATTGGAATGGGAAATGAGCTTTTAGATGCTAAAGTCGAATATCCAGAAGAAGGTTTTACTGTTGATGAGGACGAGCTTAGAAAACAAGCTGATAAAATGGTAGAAGAGTTTAAATATATAGAGAATGTTCCTGTTAGTTATTCTTTTTATGATAATAGGGTGACAGCTATTATGGGCGTTAATAGAAGTAAGAGTTTAAATTTTGTTAATAATATTATTTTGCAATTAATTACTTTTTATAGTTATGAGGATTTAAAGTTAGTATTATTTACTAATGAGGATAATGAAATAGATTGGGATTATTTAAGGTATTTAAATCACACTTTTACTAATGAGAGGAATTTTAGGTTTTTTTCGTCTGCTGTTGATAGTGCTAAGAGTCTTGCTGATTTTTTGAATATGGAGATTAGTAATCGTTTGGGAGTTTCTAAAAATAATAAAGATAATAATTTTAAACCTTATTATATTATTATAATTGATGATTATTCTAGAGTTAAGAAATTTGAATTTATTAAAACTTTAACTGAAAGTGAGGAAAATTTAGGATTTAGTGTTTTATTTCTTGAAAATAGACTTAGTAAATTGCCTAGTAAATGTAATAATTTTATATCACTAGGTACTACTAATTCCGGAGTTTTGAAAAATTCTTATTAGAAGTAAAAATAGATTATTTTTACAGATGAGATTAATTACAATATTAATATGATGAATATTTCTAAAATTTTATCTAATATTCCTATTGAATTTGAAGAAGGCATGTTTCAATTGCCGGATGCTATTAGTTTTATGGAAATGGAGAGAGTTGGTAAGGTTGAGCAACTTAATATACTTAATCGTTGGAATACTAATGATCCTACTAATTCTTTGAGAGCTGAGGTTGGTGTTGATGAACAAGGAGAGCTTATGTATTTGGATCTTCATGAGAAATATCATGGTCCTCATGGTTTGATTGCTGGTACTACTGGTAGTGGTAAGAGTGAGTTTATTATTACTTATATTTTATCTATGTGTATAAATTATAGTCCTGATGATGTTGCGTTTATTTTGATAGATTATAAGGGTGGCGGTTTAGCTTTGGCATTTGAGAATAAAGTAACTGGTGTTAGGCTTCCACATTTAGCTGGTACTATTACTAATTTGGATAAGGCTGAGATGGATAGGACTTTAGTAAGTATTGATAGTGAAGTAAAAAGAAGACAGAGAATGTTTAATGAAGCGAGAGATAAATTAGAGGAGAGTACTATTGATATATATAAGTATCAAAGGTTTTATCAAGAAGGTAAGGTAGAAGAGGCTATACCACATTTATTTATAATATGTGATGAGTTTGCTGAGCTTAAAAGTCAGCAGCCTGATTTTATGGATAATCTTATTAGTGTTGCTCGTATAGGTAGATCTTTAGGTGTTCATTTAATACTTGCGACACAAAAACCTAGTGGTGTTGTTAATGATCAGATTTGGTCTAATACGAAATTTAGAGTTTGTTTGAAGGTTCAAGATGAGTCTGATAGTAAAGAAATGCTTAAGAGACCTGAGGCTGCACATATTACTCAAGCTGGAAGATTTTATTTACAAGTTGGTTATGATGAGATATTTTCATTAGGTCAATCTGGTTGGTGCGGTGCTAAATATTATCCTTCTGAAAAAATTGTAAAACAAGTTGATAAGAGTGTTAATTTTATTGATGATTGTGGTAACTTTATTAAGAGTATTCAAGCTACTAATGCTATTAAGATAGAGGCTCAAGGCGAGCAACTTTCTGCTATTATGAAATCTATTATTGAAACTGCTGATAAGGTTGGGTTAGAGGCTCGTAGACTATGGCTTGATAATATTCCTTCTAATATTTTAGTAGATAATCTAGAAAAAAAATATTCTATTGTTAGTAATAAGTTTGTAGTAGATACTGTTATTGGTGAGTATGACGCGCCTGAGAAACAAGAGCAGGGTATTGTTAAGTATAATTATTTAGTGGATGGTAATACTATTGTTTATGGTAATGATGGTGGCGAGAGAGAATTATTTTTGAGTACTTTAATTTATTCTACAGTAAAAAATCATATGGCAGATGAGGTGAACTTTTATTTTGTTGATTATGGTTCTGAACA